>CAZHMB010000017.1:0-11072 GCA_964533515.1 Candidatus Woesearchaeota archaeon
TGCAACCCAAAGTAGTTTTGGACATTGCAGACCTAGAAGGTATTTTGATTTTGTTAGGAGTTTGATCATTTTTTAAATTTATACTTGTAAGGGCATTGTTCAAATGTAGAGACACGTGAGTGTGAATAAGTTGTCATTTTATACTCTTTTCAAAAAAATCTCTATTATAAAAAACTTTGTTTTTCAACCTTCTTTATACAACCAAACCAACAAAAACAATTTACCCTAAAACGGGATTAAACTCACTGATGCAGGAAGAATCGCGAGGTTGTAATTAGAACACCTAAATCTTTTTATAGCTCATGATACCAATATTTTAATGGAAAAATCTGCAAGATTTAATCCCACGGTTATTCATATGGACATAACTGGAAAATGTAATTTTTCTTGCTTGCATTGCAGAGGTACTACAAAATCTAAGGAATTATCCCTTCAGGATTGGAAAGAAATTATCAATAAAATTGCTAAATACTGGGCAAACACTATTGAATGGTTTGAGATAGGTGGAGGGGAGCCATTCATGCGAAAAGACTTATTTGAAATATTGCAACATATAAAAAGAAGGGTCCCAAATGCTAAAATCTTGTTGGTGACTAATGGCAGTCTAATAAAGACGGAACATCTTCAGAGCATCAAGAAATTTATTGACCGTATTCAATTTTCATTAGATGGCTCAAAGAAAGAAACACATGATAAAATAAGAAATTACCCCGGATCGTTTGATAAAGTAATCCAGAATATCAAAAGAATTAAAGAAGAAAAAATTTACAATATAATTCGGGCGACAATAACTAAAGTTAATTATTCAGAATTAGAGGACATAATTCTACTAGGGAAAACTTTGGGCGTTAATGAGGTTGGTATTCGTTCAATGGTAATATCTGAGGGTTCATCAGTATTAAATAATGGTCTGGGTTTATCTTTGAAAGAACAGCATGAATTACTCCAGAGAATCCCAGATTTACAGTCTAAACATAAAATCAGAATTTATTCTGGAGACCCCCTACAAAATCTCTTAGATCCAATATTTATTAAGCATATAAAAAATAAGGGGCATAAAATTGAAAACACTTTTGCAGGATGTTTGGTTGGAATTTCCTATCTTTATATTAATAATGCAGGATTCATAGCTTTTTGTCCTATGTTGAACAATCTTGTTTTGGGAAATGCATTGTTAGAAGACCCTCTTGAAATTTGGAATAATAATGTCTTGTTAAATGATTTAAGAATTTCAAAGTTCTCAGAAGATTCTAATTGTGCCACATGCAGGTTTAAATGTGTGTGCGGAGGATGCAGAGCAAGAGCTTTATTCAAGAATAAAGACCTCCTCAAACAAGATCCTATTTGTGATGATAATTTGAGGGAAAAAATAAATCTCCTATGGGAAAAAACAAAATGACTTGGAGTATATTTGACGGTATTCCTATGCAAAAACATTTTAGAGAAACAGTCGGAGTTAGCATAGGATTAACTAAGGAATATCAAAGATTACATAAGGAGATAACAGTATTCTTAAGAGGTCTTGGAAAAAATCTTTTAGATGTGAAAGACGAAATAAAAAGATACACTTTTGGAAAAGGGATGGCAAGATTAGTTCAATCGCAAAGAGAGGAATTAAAGGCAAGTTATACTGGAAAATTTAACGATTTTGCGAGAGATTATGAAACCGCATGGCATACTCATGATAGTTTTTCTGTGAATCTGGGATCACTCTTACATAAACTCAGAACGGGCAGATTAGATCGAAAAACATTTATCCATGAAAGTCCGGGCTTATTAAATCAGGCCGTGCAAAACGATATTCAATTGCATCTCTATACTTTTTTGCTTCAAGATATGTTAAAAGAAGAGCTTAGGGAACAAGAACGCGCAACAGTTCTACCCTTTGAATTTTTTGTCAATGAGGATGCTCTGTTATTATCCGGAAAAGAATTTGCGCAGAAATATGCCTATGGGGATAGTGATGCGGCAAGTCATTTAAGAAAAAAAGTTACTGGAAAAACATTAATTGAATTAGGACAAATAGCAGAACAAGCGGAGAGAAATTATAGGACAGAAAAAAAAGGAGAAAATTTCCAATCCGTAAATCGCTTAGCACATTGGGAAGTATTTGAAGAACCAAGAAGGAGATTTTCTGCTCTTTATGGGATATTTGATTATATCTTTAGAGAAACATTGTTCCAATCGATGCGGGGAAAAGTTTCGCATCCAAAAGGGGTATCCTGTGCGTTAGATATCCCTCTAGAAAGATTTTTAAGACAGGTGGAGGATAATGCCAAATGAAAACAATTGAATTAAAAGTAGGAGAATATGTTCAACAGCAAAGTGTTTCTTGTTTAGCTGCATCAGCATTAATCGGGTTAAATTACATAGATTCTCCTAAATGGCCTCTAACACCCGAGAAGGAGAGAGCACTTATAGAAAATATTCAATTTGATGCCGAGCACCCTTTCGGATGCTATCCTAAATTAATTGATTTTTTGGCTAGTCAGGGATATAAAGTAACATTTCTTTTGGGTTCTGTCCCAAAAGAGAGAGATTCCGAAGAGAGAAGGCTTTACGATATTTGGATGGAGTATTATAATAGAATAAATTCTCCTGAGAGAGATATCTCAATAAAATTTGTGCGAAGGGCGGAGGTTCTTCCAGTTATTGAGGAAGTAATAAATGAAAAGAAAGTTCCCATTATATTTTATTCTGCGAGAAGATGGCATAACCTGGTATTACATGGAAAATTAAATCAAAACGAGTATCATGTCTTTGACCCCGCATCTGGGCGAAAGGTTTTTAATTACACTTTACTTCAAAAAAATATGCTCTCCCCTTGGGGAATAAATGCAATTTATATTGAAAATGGAACAAGAAAATAAAAAAGTATTGCAAGAGTTTGGGTGCGTGGCTTGTGGGGGACTTTCCTCGGAAGAAACATGCGAACAAGCTGAAGAAGCTTAAATAGAATTTGCCTTTTTGGTTAGCTCAAGTTAGTGATTGCTATACAACCCGAATTTGCTTTCTAATAATTTTATAGCAAAAGGCATGTCTTTGTATGCTAAGCGATACTTTTCATAAAGTTCTTTTAAATCTTTCCTGATTTCTTCAAAATCCTTTCCCTCTTTTGCCCCAGTCCAAAATTTAAATAAAACAGATTCTGGATAGAATAAAGAAATTCCGTCTGCTGCTTTGAATATTTTTGCTTCCTCTTCGATTGGATTCCCCTTTGAACCGTGATTTAATATGCACTCTTTATCTATAGAGTCTATTTTGAAATTATTTTCCTCTAAAATATCTATGCTCAACTTGGCATGATCTTCATTAGATTTTATTTTTCCTAGGTCATGCACCCATGCCAAAGGGACAAGCCTCTCCAGGATATTTGCATCCTCGGTTAATTCTCTTAAGGCATTGATAACATCCTTTATATGAATAATATTCCAAGAGCAATAATCTTCTGGCATTTGCTTAAATTTTTCTTCTGCAAACGTTCTTACAAGCCCTTCATTTATCATGTAAATAGAACAATTTAGATATATAAAAACCCTTCTTTTCAACCTTCTTTATACAACCAAACCAACATCGGCATAGCGATTTGTTCTTTAGATCTTTTCATTTCTTTTATTTTTTCTTCTAACTCGGCAAAATCTCTAAAATAAGTCATCTTGTAAGAAAACTTTGAACGCTTTTCTTGGAGTTGGGGAAATTCTTTGATTAGTTCTTTTTTGAATCTTAAAATACCCCATGATTGGGCCCCCTCGCTGTAGGAAAGATTTCCTCTGATGTCTACTATGCTTCTTGGGTATAACGGTTTTCCTTGAAGTTCCATGATGGTTTCCCATCACCTCTACACCCCAAAAAACAACAATAACCTTTTATTAAAACCCTTCGAGGGAATTGTTGGGAAATGTTAACAAAAAAGTTTAATAAGTGAAGAATCCACCAAGATACAGAAGAAGATGGTGAAGTTAACAAAAGAGGACAAGGAACTGATAAGGAAAGCAGTAGCTCTTGTTCATCGTAAAAAGGATGGAAACTTTGAAAGTGGAAGTGTTGCATGTGCATTACTAACAGATAAAAATAATATTTATACTGGAGTTTGTATAGATACAAGTTCTAGCATGGGATTTTGTGCAGAACATAATGCAATAGGTTCAATGATTTCTAATAAAGAATACAAAATAAAAAAGATAGTTGCAGTTTGGAAAGATAAAAAAACTGGAGAAATTTATATATTTTCTCCTTGTGGAAGGTGTCGCGAATTTATGTACCAAATTAACAAAGAAAATCTTAATACCAAAGTAATTCTTGATAAAGATAAGGTACTAAAATTAAAAGAGTTATTGCCCTATGCTGGTTGGAGTAAAAAACAATAGTCTAATAAGATGGATGGTAAAGATAATTTAATTTTGTTTGAACTTCTGCAAGACTGTAGGCAACCAATTTCTAAAATTGCCAAGGCTGTCAAACTCCCGCAACAAACGGTCAGTTATAGAATTAAGAAATTAGAAGAAGCAAAAGTTATCAAAAAATATACGGCTAATATAAACTATCCAAAATTTGGGCTAAGTAGACATTCAATTTATCTGGACATGCGGGGAATTCGTGCGGAAGACGTGAATAAATATTTAAAAGAAATTACCGCTATTGATGAGGTTAGTTGCTGTTATATGCTTCATGAAGTTAGCAAGTGGAAACTTTATATTTCTGTCTGGACAAAAACTATCGAAAGATATGACGAGATACAAACCAAAATACTAATCAAATTCAAAAATAAAATAAAGAACTATCTCTCGTTTCAGAGTGTTAGATCAAGAACATATTTGGCAAGAAGATTAAACCCGAATAAAAAAGCAAAGGTTGACATCAAGGGAAGTCCTGAAAATGCAGAACTAAAGCCCACTGATTGGAAATTGATTAACTTACTTAAGAAAAATTCAAGATCGCCGATTGTTGAACTTGTAAAAAAACTAAGGACAACCCCAAGTTCTATTATGAGAAGGATTAACACGTTAATGAAACAAGATATTATTCAGAGATTCTATCCGATAATTGATTTGAAAAAAATTGGATTTACAGAGTATACTTATATTTCAAGAGTTGATCCCTCTTGTGTAAAAGAATTAGAAAATTTCATGGCCCTAATAGAAAAAGACAAGAGATTCATCATTTCGATAAAAGCCGTCGGATATGTCAACTTATATTATGCATTCTTAGTGAAGAACAGCGAGGAATTAAAGGAGATCAATGAGGAAATTGAGAAAGTTCTTGGAAAAGCAATTCTAGAAACTCATAAAATTGAAGTTGATGATATGGTAAGTTAAAATGGATGCGCTATACACCTTGATTGCAATTATTGGCCTTGTTTCAATAATCATCGGAACTTTAATGATTGCAAGTAAAAAATCAATTAGAAGAAAATACACTTATCCCTTATTGCTTTTAGGGGGAATCTGTTTAGAACTTTACAGCATCCATATCGGAGACCCCATTTTTATAATTCTCCAAGGGGTTTATATCCTAATAACGATTTATGGGCTTGTTAAGATTAACGAAATATTTCTTAAACATTTGTTGGATTAATGAAATTAGCTAGGAATAACTTGCATTTGCTTCTCCAAAATCTTTTTCATCATATCTTCCATCCCAAATATCTTTTCTTTTAACATTTCATTTTCATTCTCAGATTTTTGTAATCTTTTCTCAATCTCTGTTTTTGTAACATCAACTAACAAATCTTCTTCGGAAATTGTGTCTTTCATTCCTAATAACTCAGAATAATAATGTATCTTGTCTGATTTCTTCCAACCAAATCTATATTTCAAAGCACTCTCAGATTTATATCTTGGCAACCAATAACAACAAGAACAATGTCGGAAATCATACATCGTTAACTGAGAATATTTTTGCCCGGCTAAACTTTGGCCTTCACCCAAAACCCTCTTGGCTAATCTTTGGAGGTATCTATTCACAACCGGAGGACAAATAGCAAATAATTGATCGTTAGAACTTAATCCTTTTTGAGAAACATATTCTTTTAATAAATCTGAACAAACCATTAATTTAATTCTTCTTCCAAAAGTTTTGCTTATCTCCTCTCGAATATTCAACTCTTTAAAATCCAGAGAGATATCTGATATCCTAATATTCACCAATTCTGTCGGAGATCTAATCCCTGTATCATATAAAAAAGTCATTAAAACACTATATTCAAATTTCGCATTGTTACAGAGTTTTTTTATCTGAGAGTAATCCAAATAGACCCACGAGGGTTTCTCTTTTCTTGTATCCAAATCAACAGTTATATCTGGTATTTCTATCTTCTTTTTTCTATTTATCTTCTGCCACCAATGCCAAAACGCCTTAAATGTTTTTACAAATTCAACCGGAGATTTGTATATCCCCCCATCTTGCTTTCGGATTATGCCTGTTCTTATATCATTAAAAAATTTGAATGTTTGTTCTTCATCTAGTTTTGTTATGTCTTGAATAGAATATTTCTCAGCAAGAAGTTTAGAAATAAGAATAATTGTTTGTCTCAGAGTATTTAATCGAGTATAACTTCTGCTTCCCTTAACATTTCTCACAGAAACATTAAGACCCAGTTCCATATCTGAAATATACTTCAAGATGATATCAGAATTTGCTTTACTAATGTCAGAAATCCCTTTTTCTGCAACTTTTTCTTTCCAAGCTTGAAACTTTTCCTTGTGTTTATACGGGTCTATTTTCATGTTTTATCTAAGCTTTTACAAATTATAAATAACCTGTATTAAACTTGTATGCGCTTATATATCACATAAATCCGTCAAAGAAGGGGTATGCGCGGACCGGGATTCGAACCCGGGTCACAACCTTTTTGCTTCTTCCCTATGAGAAGAAAATACAGACACCGAAAGGTTTCTGTTTGGCAAGGTCATATTCTGCCACTAAATAATAAGGTTGTATAATATATGCTATTTTTAATATATGCGCGATTCGGGATTCGAACCCGAGTCACCTCGTTTTTGCTTCCTTCCCTAATAGGAAAGAAAATGCAGACACCGAAAGGTTTCTGAATGGCAACGAGACGTTCTACCACTGAACTAATCACGCTTGAATGTTATTAATATTTTTATTTCTTTTAAACCTTACTAAAATCTACTTTCTTTCCTTATACCACCCCCAGCCAAAGATAGCAAGAACTACAAGACCAAGCACTATAATGATAATAAATCCTTGAGTATCTGTAATCGCTGTAGGAATATCTTGAAAGCAATAACCGTCTGTGCAACCCATAATTACATGATTATTACATACTTTTTATTCTTTTCGCAAAGATAAAAGTTATTCTAACTTAGAAATATCAACGGTTTTTATAGATTGCAGTGATAAGGAGCCTCCTTTTAGAGCATAGCTAAGGGTGTTAGAATAAAGCACTTTCAGTCACACCCAGAAGCTCCCAGATTAAATTTCTCTTAAGAGTTATATATTCTATCAACTTAGCTCTTTCAGTGCTTCTTTTCCCTTCTTTGAGATTATCAATTCTGTAATTTTTTAATCTCTTTTAATATTTCTTTACCTTCTTTTGAAATAACAAAAATCTTACCCTTTTGTGCGTTGGGAGTTAAACAATTTACTAGATTTTGTTCAGTCAATTCTTTTAATGCTCTACTCACATGAGTTTTGTTAATATTCAATTCTTTACTCAATTTGGTTGGAGTTATAGGGTTCTCTAACATTTTTAATATTTTCTTTCTATATTCGCTTGAAATTATAAAACTTATATTAAACCATTTAGTTTCGCTTTTCATACCTCTTTGTTACCAAAAGTTTATATATCATTATTTACCTTATAGTTACCAGATAGTTATAGACTAAAGAAAACTAAAAACAATATGAAAAAGAAAACTTTAAAATACAGTTTGCAGATTTTTGGAGTTATCTTGACTTCGTTTTCATTTTATTGGTCTATTAATGATTTATATGGGCTCGTAATTCCTTCAGGTATACGTGTTGTGGGTGGTTCAACGGTTGGTTTCTTTTCAATATTATTTTTTGCAGGATTAATTTGTATTATTCTTGGAGGAAATATAAATGAAACATAAATTAAATTTATTATTCTTATCATTGATTTTTTTTAATTTTGTCTTTATTTCCATAATCTCAGCAGAGACTATGAATGTGGAATGTGCATCAAACGCAGATTGTTCCGGTTCACAATATTGTAATACTGAAATATGGGAATGTGAATCTACTTCAATTGGGCCCTATTGTGGGGATGGAAATTGTGATAGGGATGAAAGTGAGATAAATTGTCCTCAAGATTGTGGGGGAAACATTGATACTTCAAACCATAATACAAATTCTTCAGATAATAGTACTATTTTAATATCTCTGATTATTGCAGGAGCCATTATCTTCACAGGCATAGTTGTAGTAGTAATACTAAAAAATAGGGGCACAAAATGAATAGAAATACCAAAATCATTATTGGAGTTATCGTTTTAGTTTTGGCTTTAGGTATAATTGTTTCAATACAAAAAGCAAGACAGATTGATGGTAGTTTTGGAGGATTTTGGTCTGGCTCTCCTGTCAAAACCGAAGTTGTGGGAGTAAATATCGTAAAGGTAGAACCTCAACCATATAATAAGGATATCTTGGTAGGACCTTATTCAGTAGAAGTTGTAGCAAAAGTTTACACAAATTCTAATGATGACACCGGATATCATACAATGTGTATCTTTATTGTTAATGGAATTAAAGATAGTCAACACCCTTCTGGAATGGATACCCATAACTCTTTTCCCAACACAGTACAATTAAGGGATGTTGGGATAACAGACCCTAATGTAGAAATTACAAATATCGGAATTTGTTGCCAAAAGAAGGATGACGGTTCTAAACAATATGATATCTGTGATTATCATAATTTAAAATAAAATGTTAAAAAATAAAACATCAAAAGCAGAATCTTATGACAAATATACTTTAAGAATTTGGAAACATAAACACTTTTTTGGTAAAGAAGCCACACAAAAAGAAAATATCTACTCTGGAGAGTTAATTAAAGAGAGAACAAAAGAGAAAGATTTTTTTCGTACGCCCGCACAATTACTTCTTTTAATAGAAAAATTCCAGAAAGATAAAAATGTTAAAAAATAAAAAAGCTGGAGCAGGGATAGCGATATTTATAATAATATTATTAATCTTATTGGGAATTGCTGCTTTTTTTATTTTTCAAAGTGGAGCAGTTCAACAGGCCGTTGACCCTTGTGAAAGAGATTTTTCAAATTGTAATCATGCTTGTGGAGAAGGCTTATTGAGTAGTGTTTGCAAAGAAAAATGTTCCTATGATTATAGGAAATGTAAAAATTAATAAGATTACACATTTTCCAGTAGACAAATTAATAATTTTCCAGTAATAATAAATGTTTATTAATAGAGGTAAATATTCATTAATGTGATATTGAAACATAAATTAAATGAAAAATTAAATGAATCAAAACAAGAGATAATCCAATTAGTGTCTTTCTTAGTGATTTTTACTATTCTTATTTTAATAATAAGTTTTTATATTGTTATAACTTTTAATACACTTACACAGACAAACAAAGTAGCCCTTGTTGAAGATATGCACGCTAGAGTGGTCTTAAAAACAGGAATTATCTGTTTTTGTGTTTTAATTATTTCGGTAGTAATGGTTTTAATTTATCTAGGTTCTAACCTAATTAAAGAAATAAAATATTATAAAAAATTAAATCAAATGATTCATACTTCAAGATGAAAATTATATTAAAAACACAAACTTCTTATGGAAATAAAACAACAGAAGAACAACTTGATAGGTCTGTCGATGTGTTGGAAGATATCTTTATTGAAGCATTAGAGCTATATCCGAATGCAGAACTAGAATCTTGCAAATGTTACCCTAATGGAACTATTGCAACACTTGATTTAAAATAGGTAAAAAGCTGTAGAGTGAAGTAATTAAAAATTTTCAATTCAATTAATATATATGGGGAGAAATATAAGGTTTTCCATCAAACGACAAATAATATATTTTATAATATATTTTATGATATATTATAAAAATAATATTTATAAATCAAAGAGGTATTCTATATAAATGAACCAATCAAATAATTATGCTATGACTATCTATTTTCCAAAAGGATTCGATGAAGTAATTTCAAATTTCGACAAGATCATAAGAGTTTTAAAGAGAGGGGGTAAGTTGGGTAACAGAGAAGATAATAGATTAAGAAGTGTCGCAATCAGAAAATTAATGGAAAAGTTTGTAGAGAAGAATAAGCATCTGTTAGGCAAAACAGAGCAAACAAACTAATGTTTATTTATTTCTTAAATTGTATAATGAAATTGTGTAAAAAAGTATAGGGTAGTTTATTTAGAAGGTTTTTTAAGTTTCAGTTTCCTCAATTTTTGATGGACTTATCAGAGAAAGAAACTAGAGAAAAAATTATCGACCCTTGGCTAATCGAAGATGCTAATTGGAAGGAGGGATATATCAAAAGAGAGGTGAATACTGTTAAATCTGATTTTAAAATTAAAAGATATGAGGTTAAACAAGGAGAAGGAAAAGAAGAGGGAAGATTCGCAGATTACATATTGTTAGATGAACATAAAAATCCTTTAGCAATAATTGAAGCAAAAAGGTTTTCATTAGATGCAGAAAAAGGAAGTATTCAAGCTACTACTTATCAAAAGGATATAGAGTCAAAAATTAATTTTGCAATTCCAATATTTTTAACAAATGGTAAAAAATGGTTTTTTAAAGAAAAAGGTTATCCTACTCGTGAAGTATCTGGACCATTCTCACAAAAAGACTTACAAAGAAGAACACAACTTGCAAAAGAAAGACAAAAGTTATCTAATATTGGAGTTAATCCAAAAATAGTGGATAGGTCAAGAAGTGTAGAGGTTGTTAAACAAATATTAAATCATTTGGAGGGAGGAAATAGAAAAGCATTGATTAATATGGCGACTGGAACAGGTAAGACAAGAGTTTCAATGGCTATTATTGAAGCCTTAATCAGAGCAAGATATATTCAAAATGTTTTATTTGTTGTAGATAGAATTTC
>CAZHMB010000018.1:0-10786 GCA_964533515.1 Candidatus Woesearchaeota archaeon
AAGTCTTTTTGTTTTTGCTGACGTTTTGTCCGCTTTGATTCCGTATTTGCGAAACGGGTCAGACCTTGATCGGAGCAGCCCTAAACATATATTGGAGTGCTTGGCGGGTCGCAGAACTGAGAAGACATAAAGGTCGCTTTCTGATCTACTTCGAGCAACTCACCCGGTCTACACTTTCAAATCAAACATTTTAAAAATCATTAATTCTTTGTAAAAGAAACAAAAGATGGCCATTAAACCGATAAACAAAATCATTGAAGAGGTGAGTCCCTATTATAAAATTCGTGCAGAGAAAAAAGAAAAAAAACTTATCGAGCTTGTTCCAGAAACAGAACACAAACTTGTCTATCAATCGACATCAGAAACTCTTGAACCAATTTATTTTTTTATTCTCGATTTAATTAATAGTTTCGGTTTTAAAACAGAAAAGCTTGTGGACAATTTCACTTCAAGTCCTGGAAGCGGGCACTATTCTGAATTAAGTCAGAGACGAGGAATAATTCAACAGCAGACTTCGAAAGTTTTGCAAGATATTGGAATTCTAACAAAAGGAATTTTACAAACTCTTTACGATCTAAAAGATTTTCAGATTAGATTAGAACAATATACTCACTACCATTCAAAAAGCAAAGCAACTTCAGAGGCAGCATTTCAATCACTCAAACAAATTTGGATGGACAAAGTAGATATGCAAAGAGGACAAGGGAGCATAAACGCATTAGCATCGGGACAGTTAGGTTTTCAAACTTTAAGAGACGCTTTCCTTGCTGTTAAAGACGAGAATTTAAAAAACGAGAAAGGGGATTTGATTGATTTAAACGACAGAGTAAAAAGAATTTTAAAATCAAGAATTTCTGAGTTTAATATTTGGATTGATCAGTCTGAAAGAGAATTAAGAAAAAGATACAGTTTACAAAAAGATTATCTGAAAACCCAACATCACAGCCTGATGCTTTATTCTCGTTGGGCAAGACCTTATTTGAAAGCCTCGGCAGAATTAGAAGAAAAGGATCAAGGAAGAAGCCCAGATTTAGTAAAGACTTTCAACACCGTTATTTTGGAATTGACCCTCTTAGGAAAAAGTGCAATCAAAGCCCAACAAGAAGCAATTGAAGGAAATCTACCAAAAGATTTTTCAAACGAGAGATTTACAAGAAGCTTAAGAAATTACAACAAAGTAGTTTTAGTTGATTTTAATTTTAGAGGGATTCCCCAGATGGTAAAACAGCAAGGACATTTTGCCTTCGGAGGGAAAATAGAGGTAACTTTCAGAGCTTACGCTTTAACCGACGATGAACTCAAAAAATTAGAAGCACAATTAAAAAAATCAGATTTGGAAGCAGCAATGGGTTTCGCTGAAGGAATAACCGAAGGGAGCTTGAAATCAATGCAAGATGAAATAGATTATTTTTTAAATGACAAAGATAAACTTCCACATGAAGTAGAAAAAGAAAAAAATAAAGATGGGTCAAATCCTTTCATGGCTTTAGTTGGGGGCTATAATTCAGGAGACAAAAAAAAGGATGACAAAGAAAAAAATAAAAAAGAGGAAGATTTCAAAGACAAAGAAATAAAAAAGGACAATTATGCCGAAGGAGTTCTTCGGGAATATACAGCAGAGCAAGCAGCAAATCAAACATTCAATTTTTTCGACGTCTACAAAAAAGCCCACGGAATGCCGAGCTATACTTGATTCAGATAATTTTATATATTTCTATATCTTACATTATTCATGGCTAAAAAGAAACCCGAAAGAGAAAAAGAGAAAGTTGAAAAAGAAGTTAAAAAAGAGAGACTAGAAGAAGTTCTTGAAAAGATCAAAAAGAATGAGAGGAAAATTGTCGAAGAGGAAAAGATAGTTGAAGAAGAACCTGAAGAAATTCCTGTTTTCAATACAGAATCCCGAGGACAAATGCAATTTGTCGATATCGAAGCTCCCGTTTTAGAACAGGAGCAACAGGTTCCTCGAAGACTAGAAAATTTTGTAGGGGGCCAGAGTTTCTCCCCCGAAGGTGAAGATAAAGAAGAAAAAGATATTCAATACGTCGCTGGAAAAGAACCAGAAAATGCTCCAAAATATACAACCGGCGGAGAAGAAAGCATCTACCCCAGCCAAGTTTCAACTCAAAGAATAAACAATTCCCAAAACACAACAATGGTCTCTTCAAGGGAATTTGCAGTAGGCGAAAACCAAGAAGTCAGAAATATACAAGATTCTCAAGGAGATTTAGAGAGGGATTACGCAAACGTTGAAAATTTCAGCTCTTCGGATTCCGAATCAAGTATTTCGGATATAAGAAAAAAAGAATTCTCTGCGAGAAAATACGACGCGTGATAGTTAAATTAATAAACTTATTTTTATACCAATAACTATGGAAGAAGAGGGGTACGATTTGAAAAATTATAAAGTCGAAGATATTTATCAAGGAGGATATAGTAGTATTGATCCCACCAAGGGAAATTTTTATCCTTCTTCAAGAATTCCCGCGGGAGACATTGGAATGGCAACGGACGCAAGAAGCGCAAACATTGTCAAAATTGCTTCACAAAGTTTAAACGCAGGTGCAAAAAATATTGAGTTGACCCAAGTTTCTCCAGAAGTCTTCGATGCTATTCCTCAAGAACAATTCAAAGAAGCAAAAAGAATGTTTGAACTTACAGGGGTTCAACCAAGTTTCCACGCGCCAGTTGTTGAACCCACCGGATTTACAAAAGAGGGTTGGAGCGAATCAGACAGACAAGCTGTTGAAAGACAAATGGTTCAATCTCTTGAAAGAAGTCATGACATGGATCCAAACGGAAATCTTCAAGTAACTTTCCATTCAACAGCGATGCTACCCGGAAGCGAATTCAAACCAGGGATGCTTGGAAAAGAGGGCGGGGCAAAAAAGTTAATCCTTGTTGATAGGGAATCTGGAAAAATGGCCCCTGCCGAAGAAGAAGAAAGATATTATCCAGAACATAAAAAAATAGGAAAAATGTACTCTGCAGAAAAGGCCTGGAAAGATCAGAATTCCACAATGTGGGATGACCAAACTTCTCAAATTTTAATGAACAAAGAAAATGCGGATAGAATTATAGAGAGTCTCGGACCAATGCCCGGAATATTGAAAAAAAGACTTTCTGAAATAAAAGATCTCAGCGAATTAAAACCAACAGAAGCGGAAGCGTATAATCGATTACAGATTTCCCAAGAATTTATTTCACATAGCCATAAGCAAGCAAATGCACTTTTCAATAAAGCGTATAAATATGCTAAAGAAGACAATGACCAAGAAAGGATGAAGGCTTTAAACGAACTTGCTGAAAAATATCGCCAAGTTTCAAGGCATGTTTCAGAAGAAGATGCTATGAAAATGAGTGAAGATGAAGGAAAAAAAGCAATTGCCGATTCACGAGATCCAGTAATCCAATCACAAGCAATCAATTTACTAGTGAATACTCTAAGACAAGAGAAATTTAATCCAAATCTTTTTCTTCCCGTCGAGGATTTTGCAGTAAAACAAGCCTCAAAAACTTTTGGCAATGTTGCATTAAAGGCTTACAAGGATTTTGGCGACACAGCTCCAATAATCGGAATTGAAAATCCTCCTGCAGGGGGTGCGTTAGCAACAGGAGAAGATTTAAGAAATTTAGTCGAGGCTTCAAGAAAAGAATTTCAAAATAAAGCAATGCTTTCAATGGATAAAGGCGGTTTAGGAATGTCGGAATCTGATGCAAAAAATCAGGCAGAGAAAATGTTGGGGGTTACTTGGGATGTAGGCCACATCAATATGCTTAAAAAACAAGGTTTTTCTGATGAAGACATTGTTAACGAAACAGAAAAAATTGCGGGGATGACTAAGCATGTCCATCTCTCTGATAATTTTGGATTCGAACATACTGAACTTCCAATGGGAATGGGAAATGTTCCTATAAAAGAAATGATGAAAAAACTTGGCGACAAAGGTTTTGAAGGGAAAAAAGTTATTGAAGCTCTAAGTTGGTGGCAACATTTTTCAGAAAATGGGGCAAATCCCCCGTTACAACCAACTCTTGAAGCAATGGGTTCTCCCATCTACTCAATGAATATGGGTCCCTCGTGGAATCAATCCTATGGTTTACAACAAAGTTATTTTGGCGGTTACGGAATGATGTTGCCCGAAGGAAATTTCAACACTTTCGGAGCAGGATTTTCACAGCTACCGGCAGAGCTTGGCGGACAAAGAGCGGGGGCCCAAGGAAGTAGAACGTCGGGAAGACCGATGGAGTAATTCATTAAATTTAAAAACTAACAAAACTTCATTAATTTAGAGTAATAAAAAAAGGGGCGATAATGGCAAAGAAAAAAAAGAGCACAAAAAAAGAGACTAAAAGTATTTCTGAAGAAGGGAAAGTGAAAAATTCAAAAAAGAAAAATAAAAAAATTAATAAAAAAGATATTCCTTCTTTGCAATTAAAATCTGAAAGAGATATCGCTATGGATTTCGCAGTCAAGGTTTACAAAAAATATGACAAAATAGTAAAATCAATTATACTTTTTGGTTCAACAATAAAACAATCTCAGGTCGCCGGGTCAGATATTGATCTGATTATTGTTATAGATGATGTGACCGTTCAATGGGACCAAGAACTAATTGCCTGGTATAGGGAAGAGTTAACCAAGTTAATAAGATCAAACCCATATTCTAGAGATTTGCATATCAACACTATTAAATTGAGTACTTGGTGGGAAGATTTGATGAGGGGAGATCCCACATTAATTAACATCATCCGTTATGGGGAAACTCTTATTGATTTTGCGGGTTTTTTTGATCCAATAAAATCTTTATTAATTCAGGGAAAGATAAGAGCAACTCCAGAATCAATTCATTCGTGCTTACAAAGAGCCCCGCAACACATTGCTAGAAGCAAATCCGCAGAACTTGGAAGTATCGAAGGTTTATTCTGGTCAATGGTTGATTCGGCTCACGCCGCTTTGATTGCTGGAGGAATTGTCCCTGCAAGTCCAGAGCATATACCTGCGGATTTGAAAGAGACTTTCGTAGATCCAGGAAAAATAAAAATGAAATATGTTGTTTGGTATAGAGACTTATTTAATTTGCATAAACAAATCACCCACGGGGAAATAAAAGATTTGAAAGGAATTGAAATAGATGAATGGCAAGAACGTGCAGAGAAATTTTTAGAGGTTATGGCTAAATTAGTTAGCGAAATAATTGATAATCAACCAAAAGAAAGAAAAAATTTGAGATAATTCTATAAGAAAATTATATAATTTAAATTAAAAAATATACTATTAATTTCCGGGATTGTCTTGTAGCAACTTACTTCCAGCGACTTGTCCCAGAGCACTGAAGAAATCTTTATCCCCGGTATTCTTTGCAACATATAATGCCGTTCGAGCATAGTTCCTCAATTTCTCGTTGTCTACATTTCCTTCTTTATCAGTATATTGCAGCCTGAAAGTATTTTCTGCTTCCATGAGATAATCTTGGAAGAGTCTTTGAATCCAAGTACTATCATCTCCAAATAATCCAAATGAATTCTTCATCCAGTTTTGTGTTGAACTCTCTTTCATCTTTCTAATCACATATTCTGCTCTTTTCTGAGGTGATTCTGAAGCTTGGTGTGCATCGGCCCTTTCATTCGCTGCCTTAACAAAGGCATTGTACTCATCATCACCTGCACTTTCTTGTAGTTTTGTTCCAGAGAGTAGGCCAGGATTATTTTCATCCCCAATCAAATTTTCATCCCCAAGCAAACCAAAAATTGAATCTGCATTATTTAAAACATAATCATCCAAATTTTTTCTTCCTTCTCTGGATGCTCCATCTGCATCTGTTCTAGCCTTTAATGTAGGGTTCATTTGGCTTGCATAAAAAGAAGGATTTTGACGTAGAACTTCTCCTAACTTTCCTATGACCGCTCCATTGTTCGGATCTCTAGATAAAGCTTCTAAACCACCTTCTAGAAATCCAAGATTTTCTGTTTCAGTCTTGAATCTTGATTCATCATATGCTTCTGTTGGGTTTATTGGTGTGTATGGCATTTTATTATAAATTATTAAGTTTTTCAACTCAATTTTATTAATATTTCTAAGAACTTATACTATTTAAACCTTTCGATTCTGTTGTCACTTAGTAGTTAAACAGTTTACGAGTTTACTGGCGGGGTTTGTTCATAGGGCGGTTCTCTATCTGATTCTCCAGAAGCATCTTTTGATGAAGAACTACCGAATTTTCCGTACATTTCCTCTCTTAAACCAGGAAATTCATTCATTAATCTTGCCTTTTCATCCTCGGTTAGTGTTTCATCACCCACGTAAAATCTATTCAAATCTGTTCCAGTACCCCAATGAAAATGATGATTGCCTCCAAAAACCATCTTATTTGTCTCTCTTAACAAAGACCTCTTCTCGAGTCGTTATCTTCCCTGGAAGTTTGGGTCTTACTTGTTTAATCGTTTTACGCGCAAGAGTCATTGCGGCTTTATCCGGAAGCGCAAGAATAAAAATAGTTTTTCCTTTCTTCACGATAGCTGCTTTGTCCGCAGACTTCCCGTAAGAAAGTTGCATACCTGTCTGCATCCTATCCGCCCCAGCACCTGTAAGCATTTTATTCTCTCTTTGAATATGGTGCGGAAAGGGAACGACTTTAAATAGATAATTTCCTGAAAGTTCAGTGTCCATTTTTTTATTAATAAACTGTCTACAAGCTTCAAGTGCAAAATGTCTTATCTGAACATTTTCTGTTGATAAAACTTTAAGAACCAAAGGCAACTTCCCTGCGCGATAAGCTTTCAGGTTTCCCATACTGAACTTAACAATTTTTTGCGGAGGCACGGTTTTAATATAAGATTTCTTCTTCTTCTTACTTATTCTTGTGAAAGGAGTAACCTTTCTTTTACTGTATGCCGATGCTTTTCTAACTGCCATTATTCCTTAATCTCCACGGTAGTTGTTATAGCTTGGCCTGGCAAACCTATTTCAAAAATTGATCTCACAACACCTTTATTTCCATGAGCCGCGGTAATTTTTCCTTTAAGTTCTTTTTTATTTTTCCCTGGGGAAATCCAGACAACTTCCTTCCCGATATATTTCTCAGTTTTTTCTTTCGAGTCTATTTTTGGAATTTCAATTAAATAATGTTTTTCTTTTATCGTTTTTCTTCCCCTTCGAAATTGTATAATCTTTCCTGTTACCATAATAAAATTATAGAAAAGTGGTTTTTAAAGGTTATTATGCCTTCTTTTCCAAAACAAAAATCTCTCTTCCGACTATTTGGTCTTTTCTAAAGTCTTGGATTGGAAAACCCTCTGAAATTTTCAAATTGGTTTTCTTCTCTAGTTCTTCAGAATTAACGGAAACTCTCTTGGAGATTGTTTTAATGCAAGGAGAACTAAAAACAATTTTTCCTTTAACGTTCCCTTTAAAATTATTGACAACATTTATTATGAGAGATTCAAAATTTTTCAATGTTTTTTCAGCTTCGGCTTTTGTTGGAAGTTTCCTCAGGATTTTTCCGAGGTCAGGTTCAGTTGCTATTCCAGAGATTTCTCCATCTAATTTTGAAGTTCTTGAATCTCCGGAAATCAATTTATAATTTTCCTTGGGAAATTTCCCCCAAGAGAGATTCTTCCCAGCATCTTGAATTGCTTCCCGATTCAGATCTATTCCTATGACCGGAATTCCTTGCAAAAGAGCCTCTTGAAGTAAGACCCCAATACCACAAAAAGGATCTAAAAAAGTTTCCCCGGGGTTTACTTGTGAAAGATTTATCATTATCTTCGCCAGTCTAGGAGAAATACTCAACTCAGGCCTTCTCACAGGCTTTGACATATCTCTTTTTTCAATATCTTTGTAGTTAATCTTCTGAAATATTTTTCCAAAATGTAAATCTTTATCAGAAGTTTGAAAAACACAATATTCTTCGTCAATCAGTTTTCCAGATGAAACAACACCAACCTCTTCTCCTGTTTGCAATTCCATTTTCTCGGAGAGATGTTTTAAAGTAGCTTTCAATTTTTCAGATTTAAATCTCTGTTTTAAATAATCCAAAATATCTCCAGAAAAATCTTCAGCGAAATCCCACAAAACATAATTGAGTTTGTTCTCTTCCCCGGCGTAAATCATTTCATCTTCAAGTTTCCTAATTAATTCTTTAATATTTCCCGAAGCAACAATTTCAATAACAGCAATTACGCCCCCAAGATTTTCAATCTCACCTTTTTTAAATTCTTCAGAAAGTTCCAGAAAAACTGCGTGAGATTTTAATTCGCTCTTCAAAATTTTATTCCCAGTTTTTTCAAAATAAGATTTAATTTCTTCAAAAGAAAGCTTTGGATTTCTTCCGAGAATAAAGATATAATTCTTTGACATAATTATTTTTTCCTAACAACCGTTCTTCCATCAACGTCATCGACAACATAGCCTTTTTTATTTATCTCATCCCTTAATTCATCGGCCATTTTCCAATCTTTTTCTTTTCTCGCTTTATCTCTTTCATCAACAAGCTTTTGAATCTCTTTAGGAATTTTCTCTTCTTTAACTTTTAACAGATCCAATCCCAAAACAGAATCCATCTTTTCAATTGTTCTTATTTTTCCTTCTGCTTTTGAATCTCTAATCAAATTCCATAAAACTTGAAGCGCTTCAGGAGTATTCAAATCGTCATTAATTGTTTTCTCAAATTTTTCAATACATTCTTTATTCAATTTTTTATCATCTTCGAATTGAGAAATGTTTGCTTTAAGACGATCGTAAGCACTTTTTGATTTTTCTAAATTATCTAATGTAAAATTTAAAGGTTTTTTGTAGTGTCCCGACAGGTAAAAATATCTCAGGTCCAAAGGATTAAACCCCTTCTCGATAATATCTGCTAATTTTAAAATCCCCCCCTTTGATTTGGACATCTTTTGAGAATTAAATTGAAGAAATGAGACATGCATCCAATTTTTTACCCAAGGAGATTTTCCCGTAGCCGCTTCTGATTGGGCAATTTCATTTGTATGGTGAACCGGAATATGGTCTTCACCCCCAGTATGAATATCAAATTGTTCCCCCAAATATTTTATTGACATCGCCGAACATTCAATGTGCCAACCGGGCCAGCCTTTCCCCCAGGGAGAATCCCATTGCAATAAATGGTCTTTGAATTTACTACCTTTTTCAGTGAACCACAAAACAAAATCCTGGGGATTTTTCTTTTCCTCATCAATCTTAATTCTAGCCCCTGCTTTCAACTCATCAAGTTTCAATCTCGCGAGCTTACCATAATCTTTAAATTTTGCAGTATCAAAATAAACATTCCCATTTTCCCCGATGTAAGTATAGCCATTTTTTTCTATTCTCTTAATCAACTCAATCATTTCTTTGATGTGCTCGGTAGCTTTACAAATAATCTCCGGGCGTTCATTATTCAAACTGTCAAAATCAGCAAAGAACTTTTTTGTATAGAAATCAGCTATCTGTTCAGGAGTTTTCCTCTCCTTTTTTGCAGCTTTTTCAATTTTATCCTCGCCTTCATCTTCATCACTTGTTAAATGCCCAACATCTGTCAGATTCATAACTTGTTTAATTTTATATTTATTCCATTTTAAAACACGTCTTATAATATCTGCAAAATAATAAGCCCTCAAATTCCCGATATGCGCATAATAATAAACCGTCGGCCCACAAACATACATCCTAACCAAATCTTTCTTCAAAGGTTTAAACTCCTCTTTCTTTCTCGTCAATGTATTGTAAAGTTTTAATTTCGACATTTTATATAATCTTTAATAAAACCTAGTTTAAAAAATCTTTGAATCTAATTAACAAACAGTAGAAGTTAGAGCTCCAATAGGAGTAATTTGAATTCTCATATACTTTGTTTCAGTTCCTCCACCTTGCAGTGTAATGTCTACTTTTAATCTTAAAGTGGTTTTGTCAACTTTTTGGGGGGGCGTTAACGTAATAAAATTTACTATGCTTTCTCCCGGACTAACACTTACACCAGTAACTTCTTTCTCACTAAACCAACTTTCTATTTCAGCATCAGAAGGAAGCCCTTCTAGCTTTTTGATCTCAGTGACTTTAAAATCATAGACTTTTGTTTCTTCTGAGAGCACTATACAACCCATAACCATTGAATCCCCATCAGAACCTATCTGCTGGATTTCATTTTCCCCAACGCACTTAACCCCATAATTTTGCCTACCAAATAGGCTGTGCAACTCTTCAGAGACCGAATCAGTTATGTCATCAGAAATCGCAATTCCTGAGCACATAATATTTCTAACAAAAACAAGACCAAGAATTAAAACACTGACTAAAAGAACAATTGTCACAATTGTTCCCATACTCATTTCCATAGCTGCACTTTTATCTTGAAGTATTTTTGATTTCATTTACATTAAACCTGCCTGAAGTTGTCCCTTATAATAGTAAAAATTCAACCAGATGAAAATTCCAAAAACAATTATTCCTACTACAAGACTAAGGATATTTAGTAATTTAGCATTCTTTTTTAGATCTGTTTTTTCTCCTTTAATCATAACCAAACCAATTATCCCCAAAACTATTCCTGCAAGAGGTTGAAGAAAAGCGAGAACTAAACCAACGATTCCAAGAATATAACTTGCGAAAACCTTTTCCTCTTTTTTCATTCTGATTATTTTATGTTAAATGCATTTATAAAAGTTTTGAATTACTCCTCCAGAGACCTTTCAATTAAAAACATTTAAAAGACTGATTTCTTTTTGTTTTTTATCAGGGGCCCTAGCTCAGCGGGAGAGCACATGACTGAAGATCATGGTGTCCCGGGTT
>CAZHMB010000019.1:0-10580 GCA_964533515.1 Candidatus Woesearchaeota archaeon
AATAAAAAATAATTAAAAGAGTAGAAGATGACAGAAAAAAAGTCAAAAAAATCGGATTACGGTGCAGAATCAATTAGGGTACTGGAAGGTCTGGAAGGGGTTAGGCAAAGGCCTGCGATGTATATCGGAAGTACGGGGAAAGAAGGATTGCATCATTTAGCCTATGAAGCAGTTGATAATTCTGTTGATGAAGCTCTTGCAGGTTTTTGCAAAGAGATAAAAATTGTTTTGCATAAAGATGGAAGTGTTAGTGTGGAAGATGATGGAAGAGGTATTCCAACTGACTCTCATCCGCAATTTAAAATTCCTGCTGTTGAAGTTGCTCTTACTAAATTGCATGCTGGTGGAAAGTTCGATAAGAAATCATATCAGATCTCAGGGGGTTTGCATGGTGTTGGTATCTCTTGTGTGAATGCTTTATCTAAGAAATTGATTGTTGAAATAAAGAGGGAGGGAAAAATTTATTCTCAAGAATATTCTAGAGGTTTTTCAAAAACAAAATTAAAAGTTATTGGTAAGTATAAGGGTGGTGAAAGTGGAACAAAGATAAAATTTTGGGCGGACGAACAGATTTTTTCAAGTCTCGATTTTGATTACAAGATTTTGGAAACACGATTTAGAGAAATTGCTTTTTTGAATGCTGGATTGAAGATAAAACTATATGATGAAAATAAAGACAAAAAAGAAGAGTTTTATGCTGAAGGTGGTTTGATGGAATTTGTGAAATGGTTGAATAGAACTCGGGATACTTTGCACAAGCCGATTTATTTCAAGAGAGAATTAGATGGTATAATGATGGAGGCTTCTGTCCAATATAACTCTGGTTATCAGGAAAGTATCTTTGGGTTCGTTAATACTATTAATACTGTTGAAGGTGGAACGCATATTTCTGGGTTCAAAACAGCGTTGACGAGGGCCATAAATGATTATGCTAAGAAAACAAATTTATTGAAAAACGAAAGTTTGACCGGTGACGATGTTCGTGAGGGTATAACTGCTGTTGTTAGTATTAAAATTCCTGAGCCGCAATTCGAAGGGCAGACAAAAACAAAATTAGGGAATTCAGAAGTTAAAGGTTTGGTTGATTCTGCCGTTTCATTGGCTTTGGTTGAGTTTTTCGATGAGAATCCTGGTATCGCTAAAAAAATTGCCTCTAAAGCTTTGGATTCTGCAAAAGCAAGACTTGCTGCCAAGAAAGCGAAAGATTTGGTTAGAAGAAAAAATGTTTTTTCACTTGGAGGTTTGCCTGGAAAGTTAAGTGATTGTTCTTCCAAGAAATCAGAAACTACTGAATTATATATTGTTGAAGGAAAATCAGCGGGTGGAAGTGCGAAGAATGCAAGAGATAAAGAGCACCAAGCTATTTTGCCGTTGAGGGGAAAGATTTTGAATATTGAAAAAGTTAATCAGGCCAAGGCTTTGTCTAGTGAAGAGATTGCGAATTTGATAACTGCTATTGGATGTGGGGTTGGGGAAGATTTTAATGTTGAAAAAATAAGATACAACAAAATTATTATAATGACTGATGCAGATGTTGATGGTGAGCACATCAAGACTTTGTTGTTAACATTTTTCTTTAGATTTATGCCTCAATTAATTGAGGAAGGTCATATTTATGCTGCGTGTCCTCCGTTGTACAGAGTAAGAAAGAAAAAAGATTATTATGTTTATACCGACGATGAATTAAAAAAGCTTCAGGAGAAGTTGAATTCGGACAATGTTACTCGGTTTAAAGGGTTAGGTGAGATGGAGCAGGGCCAGCTTTGGGATACGACGATGAATCCTAAATCTAGGAAATTGAAAAAGATTTATATTGAGGATGCTGTTGAGGCTGATCAGGTTTTTTCAATGTTGATGGGAAGCGATGTTCAGGAAAGAAAAGATTTCATAGCAGAAAATGCAAAGGAGGCCGCGTTGGATATATAGGATGGAAGAAAAAACAGTTTATGGGAAGAGTAACAAAGAAAATCTACCCTCAGTTGAACAAATTAGGCAAGCTGTAGGTTCACTAGCAGATATAATGGAAGAATTAACAGAAGATGTTGCATCTGGTTTTAGATTTAGGGATTATTTTGAAAGTCCTGAAAGGAGAAGGAATTAAAGATGTCAAAGACAAAGAAATTAAAAATTTCTAGCCTTCATTTTTTGAAGCTAGAGCAAATCAATAAAAAATGAAGAAATCAAAAATATCAACACCGGCATGGATAACAGAAGGTTATGATAGCCCTGCAGAATATGAAAAAGCTAAAGGCGGAAGTTCAACAAAGAAAAAAAAGCCAGCTGTGAAAAAAGCAAAAGGAAAAGTTTTCAATGTTAAGGAATGTCCGAAATGTAAAAGTGATGATGTTGGGCTTGTTTTATCAAATAGCGATTCTGAGGAAGGCGGCGGAGAGGAATGGGAATGTCACAAATGTGGTTGGAAAGGAAAAGATATTCATGTGCGTGAATTAACTGAAGATGAATTTTTGAGATATTTAGATGAAAGAGGGAGGGAGGTAGCTTGATGAAAGTAATTTTAGTAAGGCATGGGGAAACCGAAGAGAATACTCGGGGGGTCTTTATTGGACATTTGCCAGGCAAATTAACAGAAAAGGGAATCCAACAAGCTCGAGATGCCGCAGAGAGGCTTAAAGAAGAGAATTTATCTTTTATTTATTCAAGTGATCTTGACCGGGCAAAGCATACTGCAGAGTTTATATCTAAGTTTCATGAATGTCCTTTTAATCTAACAGAAAAATTAAGAGAGAGAAATTATGGAGAATTAACTGGAAAAACAAAAGCAGAAATAGATATGTCCCCCACTATTAGCGGGATGACTTTGGAAACTAAAGAAGGGGAAACCCATTTTGAGATATTCAATCGTGCAAAGGATCTTTTAAAAGAATTATTTGAAAAACATGAAGATGAAAATATACTTTTGGTTAGTCATGGGGGATTTATTAAATCTCTTTTAGCAGTTACCAAAGGGAAATCAATTGCAGATCTTAAAGATTCTTTTACAATGAAAAATGCAGAAGAAGTAAGATTGGATGTAAGTAGGGAAATGTTAAAATGACAGACGAAGAAATAAATAACAACGAGGAAGAAATGGAAGATGTAGAAGTGGAAACTCTTGAATTTAGTTTGGATGATGATGGTATTGAAGAATTAATTACGAAGCTTCAGAATTTGAAAGATAAGAAAAGTTTTAATTACGAAGTTGATGATGAAAATGAACTTCAAATAAGTTATGAAGAATCTTCTGAAGATGAAGGGGATGAAGATGAAACAGGGGGGGAAGAATGAAAAAAGTAATAATAGTTCATGGTTGGGAGGGAAGTCCCGAGGAACCAATGCATAAATGGTTGAAAGAAAAATTGGAAGAGAAGGGTTTTGAAGTTATTGTTCCCGAGATGCCGAATCCTGCTAAGCCGAAGATAGAAGAATGGGTGGGTAAATTGAAAGAAGTTGTTGGCAATCCAAATGGGGAAACTTATCTTATTGGGCATAGTGTTGGTTGTCAAGGGGTCTTGAGATATTTAGAAACTCTGTCAGAAGGTTTGAAGATTGGGGGAATGGTTCTGATTGCACCTTGGATGCATTTAGATAAAAATACAATTGAAGAAGAAGGTGAAGAAGTTAAAGAGATTGCAAAGCCATGGATGGAAATTCCAATAAGTTTTGAGAATGTTAAAAGCCATACTGATAAAATTGTTTGTATTTTTTCGGATAATGATCCTTATGTTCCTTTAAGTGAGACTGAACTGTTTAAGAAATTTCTTGATGCTGAAATTATTATTGAAAAAGGAAAAGGACATTTTACATCAAGCGATAATGTAATAGAAAATGAAATTGCATTAAATAAAATTTTGGAGATGGCGGGATGAAAATCTTTGTGGCACAAAAAGTTTCAGGAGAAGATAAAGCTGGATTGACAGAAGAATCTCGAGAGATTTGTCAAATTTTAAATGAACAAGGGAATGAAGCTTATTGTACTTTGCTTTTGGGAGACCAAAATGATAAGATGACAAAAAAAGAGTTAATAGAACATGCATTTGAAGAAATAGATAAATCAGAAGCAATTTTAGTTATAGTCAGAAAAGATATTAAAAGTGAAGGAATGTTATTGGAAATAGGTTATTCTTTTGCTAAAAATAAAAAGATCATATTATTGATTAAAAAAGACATTGCTAATAACTTTGTTAAGGAACTAGCGAATGAAGTAATTGTTTTCGAAGATCTTGAAGATTTAAAAGAAAAATTGGGGGAAATAAAATGACCGAAATAAAAGATGAAAAACCGCATGTGATTGAGCATCCCGAAAAGGAAGAAAATATTATGAAACAAAGCTCAGAGGAAACAGAGAAAGGAATAATCAACACAGAAATATCTAGTGAGATGAAAAAATGTTATCTTGATTATGCGATGAGTGTTATAGTTTCGCGTGCGATTCCTGCTGTTGAAGATGGTTTGAAGCCGGTTCAGAGAAGAATTTTATATTCAATGCAGCAAATGGGTTTGAAACCCGGAACGCAGACTAAAAAATCGGCTAGAATTGTTGGTGATGTGATTGGTAAATACCATCCACACGGCGATACTGCGGTTTATGAAGCGATGGTAAGACTTGCCCAGGATTTTTCAATGAGGTATCCGCTAGTTTTTGGACAAGGTAATTTTGGGAGTATTGATGGTGATCCTGCTGCAGCATATCGTTATACTGAAGCTAAGTTAAGAAATGTAGCGATGGAAGCTCTTGAAGATTTGGATAAAGATACGGTGGATTACATTGGTAACTTTGATGGTTCGTTAAAAGAACCTCTTCTTCTCCCGGGGAAACTTCCGAATTTAATAATTAATGGGGCTTCAGGTATAGCTGTTGGAATGGCGACGACTATTCCTCCGCATAATTTATCCGAAGTATGTGATGCGATTATTGCATATGTAAAAAAGCCGGGAATAACATTATCTGAACTTTGTGAAATAGTCCAAGGTCCCGATTTTCCTACTGGCGGCTCCGTTACAGGAGATATGGGAGAGTTATATAAAACAGGAAGAGGAAAATTAATTTTGAGGGGAAAGACTAATATTGAAACTGTTAAAGGGAAAGAAGCAATTGTTATAACCGAGATTCCTTATATGTTGAACAAGACTACTTTGGTCGAACAGATTGCAAATTTAATTCAGAATAAAAAGATTAGGGATGTTTCTGATTTGAGAGATGAATCGGCGAAGGGGAAAATTAGAATTGTGATTGAATTAAAGAGAAGTGCGAATCCAAAGTTTATACAAAATTCTCTTTACAAATATACTCGGCTTCAGGATAGCATAAATGCAAACATGCTTGCTCTTGTTGCAGGTCAGCCTCGGGTTTTGGGCCTTGGAGAGATAATAAAATATTATGTTGAATATAGGAAAGAGATTATAACAAAAAGGACAAAATATGAACTTAAAAAAGCGAAAGAGAGATCTGAGATTGTTGAAGGATTATTAATTGCTTTGAAAAATATAGATGAAATTATTAAGCTAATCAAGAAATCGAAATCTACAGCAGAAGCTTCTGAGGGATTAATGAATCGGTTTAAATTTTCGAAAAGACAGGCACAAGCGATCCTTGAGACTAAACTTCAGCAATTGACTTCTTTGGAACAAGATAAACTTAAGAAAGAACATAAAGAGCTTATGGAAAAGATTGCAGGTCTTGAAAAAATTTTGGGAGATATTAAAGAAATTCTTAAAATAATTGTTCAAGAAGTTTCTGAATTGAAAAAGAAATATGGGGACGAGAGAAAGACAACTCTTTTGAAAAAGATTAGAGAGATTCATGAGAAAGATTTGGTTCAAGAGAAGGATGTTGTGGTTTCAATAACTGATAAAGGATATTGCAAGAGAATGGACATGAAAACTTACAAGGAACAGAGGCGGGGTGGACAAGGTGTTAAAGGGAGCAATCTTGCTACTGGAGATTTTTCAAAGCAATTGATTCGTTGTTCAACGCATGATCAACTTATGTTTTTCACCTCAAGAGGAAGAGTTCTTTGGTTGAAAGCTCATGAAGTTCCTGAAGCTGAAAGATATAGCAAGGGAAGGGCAGTTGTTAATCTTTTGAGTTTGAAAGACGAAACTGTAACAAATGTTATATCTGTTAAGGATTTTGAAGGAGAATTATTTATGGCAACTAAGAAAGGTCAAGTGAAAAAGATTTCATTAAAACATTTTTCAAAGCCGAGGGCATCAGGTATTCGGGCGATTAATTTACCTGAAGATAATTCTGATTTTTTAATCGGTGTTGAGATTGTTAAGAAAGATCAAGAAGTTTTACTTTCTACTAAGCAAGGTCAAGCGATTCGGTTTGGGGGGAATGATATTAGGGCGATGGGAAGAACAAGTTACGGCGTTACAGGAATTAAGATGGCTTCTGGTGATGAGGTTGTGAGCCTTGAGATATTAGGGACAGAAGAAATAATGACTATTACGAAAAATGGTTATGGAAAAAGAACACATGTTAATGATTATAGAAAAACAGCGAGGGCAGGAAAAGGAGTTAGAAATCTTAAAGCGAGTGAAAAAACTGGAGAAGTTGTGACGACCGTTTCAGTTAATTCAAAAGATAGTATAATCGTGACAACAGCTAAGGGGATGGTCATAAGAACTTCATTGAAAAATATAAGAGTTATGGGTCGGGCTGCACAAGGGGTTAGGATTGTAAAACTTCAGCAAGGTGATCAAGTTACAGATTTGATAAGAATAAAAGTTACGAGTGAAGGTGAAGAAGAAGTTGGTTCTGGGGTTGAGGAATAAAAGGGGAAAGGGATTTAATTCTTAATATATTTTTTAGCAGTTGGAAAATTGTTCAGGTTTGTTTGATCCTTGTTTTTAGGCTTTTCTTTATTCCAAGCTGGGCAAATACTTTTGTATTCACACCAATCGCAAAGAATAGATTTTTCAAAGGGAAACTCTTTTGTCGATTCAATCTTTTTTATTAAATCAATGGTAGTTTCTTTTAATTCTTTTAATTGTTCATCAGATCGATAGGAACAAATCTTTTGGTCGTGCGCAAGATAATACCATATTAAACAGACTCTTTTGTCTTGTCCAAATTCATTTTTTATTGCTATTGAGTAAAGAGCTAGTTGGCGGTCATTTTCGAATTTTTCTTTATTTGGCATCGAGTTTGCTGTTTTATAATCATGGACTTCGTATTCTCCTGTTTCTAAATTGTAAACCAACCGGTCTATGTATCCTATAAGTTTGTATTTTCCTTCAGCATCTAACTCTAGGGAGATCTTTTTCTCTAACTCAAGAGTATTTTCCTCAAAAGGCGAATATCTTGAATAATAGTCTATCAAAAATTTAACTCCTTTGTTAAAATAGTCTTTAGCGGTTAAATTTTTTTTGACGATAACGAAATTTTCTTTGAATTCTTTTTCCCATATACTTACGTAATAAACAATGAGCTCGTCAAGAGAGGGGAGTTTGTTTTTTTTAACTTCTATATACAACCATTCTAATGCTGAGTGGACGGAGCTTCCTAAATGGGATTCTATTGATGATTCTATCGGGGGTTTTATTTTATCGAGATATCTCAACTTGAATTTTCCAGGGCATTGCTCAAATGTGCTTAATTTAGAATGTGAATAAATTGACATGGAAAGTTTAATTCAGGTCTGCTTAAAAAGTTTTGGGGCTATTTTTCAGTTAATATTTTTCCGGGAGGTATGCGTGTGTGAAGAATCTTGGGAAGAATGTCTTATTTTAGATAGATTCAAATCCCGAATTTATCTCTCCGAGGTTTTCAATTATCTGCGCATGTAGGTTTTTGATTATTACGTTTTGGACTTCTTCTTTCAAGATTCCGTGGCAAATAGATAAATCAGACTCGGGGGTTTTGACACTTCCTTTGGGCAAGAAGCATTTCATAGATTTTCCTTCGAGTATCTTTTTATCTGTTGACCCTTTCTTTATCTTTAAAATTTCAACATTAATTAAACATTGTCCCTGCTTTTCGCCTAAAATATTGTAGCTCCAGGTTGTGTCTTCTGTGTCGTATACAAATGTTGCTCTCACGCAATCTTTTTGGTGTCCTTGAAAACAAGCGAGAGTATAACATTTGTAATTGAAGAAATAAGTGAAATATAGGGCTATTCCGAGAGCTAATATGACTAATATAGATAAAATTATCCCACACACTTTCCTCTTTTCCATATTGTCTAAAAATTCTACAAGTATTTAAATATTTGGATTACTTGTTTAAATTATTTTCTTGGATAAGGGTTATAGAGGAGGTTTACTCTGTTTTTCTTATTGGAAAGAATTTTTTTTATCATGAATTTGGGCCTTACTAGCTCAGATGTTATTGCTAAAAGGACTAAATTTCCTGAGGCTATCCGGATTATTCCTGGGCTGAGAGGGATTTTTTCTGTCTCGGAGAATTTTTTTATTATTTCATCAATTTCATTTTCATTTAGAGATATTTTTGTTTCTTTCATATTACCAAAAACGTTTACATATATTTTGGTATCTGGTCCTCTTGATTCAATGATTTTTACGTTTGGGTCTTTTATGAGCCGATCAAGTTTTCCTAAGCTGAATTTTAGTTCTCCTGGCGAGGGCATCAGGTGTTGGAATTGTTGGGGTATTTTTGGTTGGGGGATCTTTAATAATTTTTCTTTAGGTTTTGGAAGGTCTGTTTGGATTAAATTTATCTTTTTCAAATCTCCAAGAGTTTTTTCTAACGTTTCTGTTTTTATTGGATCTTCAAAAGAAGCTTTGAGCATCTCGAAACTTCCAGAAGTTGTTTCATATTTTTGGATAATTAATTCTTTGACAAATTCTCGGATAAAGAAACTTCTAAATTCTTTATTAGTTGATTGTAGGTTTGAAGCTTGCATTTTTTAAAAATATTCGGGGATTATTATCGCGGAAGCTGTTTAAAGGGGGGTTTTGCTGAAGTGGACCTTTGATATTCTGGGTTTTGAGCAGGGTTAATTGTCGGGGCATTTTGGTTTTGCTGCATGTTTGGAACTTGTTGCATATTATTCGTTTGTGGTTGGGGTTGCATTGGCATTTGTTGGGTTGGCTGTTGGAAATTTTGTGTTGAAGGTTCCTCATGCATTAAAGTCAAACTTCTTGCAATTAATTTATTCTGTTCAAAAAGGGTATCCAGTTTTTTATGCACATCTTTAGTTTTAACTTCTTTTTCAGCTAGTGATTTTGCAGATAATTCAAATAGTTCAAGTAGTTTAGAAATTTCTTCTGTTAGATTATGCGTCTTAAGTGAAAGATTTGTTATAACTTTTTGAAGAGAAACAAAGTTGTTCATCAATTTCTCATCTATTGAATAGTCCTTGTCTGATTTCTCTTTTTTCACAGAAGGTTTTCTTTTGTGGGTTTTTCTTTTAGCACCCTTTTTTTTCTTACCCTTTTTTTTCTTAACCATACTTTAAGTAGGATTTAAAGATTTATAAAAGTTTGGAATTCTTTTTTTCTAATAAATATCTAGTCCAGACTGTTTAGAATTATCTTCTTGAGGTTTGTTCTTGTTTGAATTTTGATTCGGTTGATTAGGGGGTTGGCGATTCTGTTCGTGCTGTTTTTGTCCTGGTTGATAATTTCGGGGTTCTTTGTCTGTGCCTTGAATTTCTGATTTTTCAAGTTCTGCAACGTAATCTGAAATTTCTTTTGCTTTATCGGCATTTACAGAGATACTATCTATTCCCGCTTGAACTAGGAATTTTGCCATTTCTTTTTTGCTTCCTGCTTGCCCGCATATAGAAGTTTCTACATTGTTTCTTTTACAAACTCTTATTACATATTCCATTTGTTGTAGCATTCCGGGATTCATTTCGTCGAATAGATATTGGACTTCGTCGTTTCCTCTGTCGACAGCCATGAAATATTGCGTTAGATCGTTCGTTCCGAAGCTTATGAAGCTGATACCTTCTTCGCACAATTCTTTTATTATTTGAACCGCTGAAGGGGTTTCTATCATCACACCTACTTTCAAATCATTAAAACCTAATTCTTGAATGTGTTTTTTTGTTTGTTTCAATTCATCTAATGAAACTAATTGTGAAATTATCAAACCAACTTTTTTCCCGCTGTCAGAAACTTTTTTCAATGCTTTAAGTTCTGATTTTAAGATATCTGGATTTTTTAGAGCATAACGTATTCCGTGCATTCCCAACATGGGGTTAGCTTCTTTTTCTTGGGGTGCGCCTTCAAGGTTTCTATATTCATTTGATCTTATGTCGCTTGTTCTTACCCAGATCTCATCAAAATAATTAGAGATCTTTTTTATTCCATTGTAGACAATCTTTTCATATTCTTCGGGATTATTTTTTTCCAAAAAGTATTGGGGGTGTTTTCCAGATTCTGCGATTATTCCTTCTATTCTTGTTAAACCAATCGCTTTAAGGCCGGTTTTTGCTGCACGTTCGGCAAAAGTTGGAAGATCTACAATCAATTTTATATGTGTTTTTGTACTCGCTGTCACTTTTTCTATTTCTTTTTTTTCACTTTCGGCAAGTTGGCCCCGATATATTTTTCCAGAGTATCCGTCGACAGTTATCATTTCTTGATCTGAAAGTTTTTCTGTTGCGTCA
>CAZHMB010000020.1:0-10452 GCA_964533515.1 Candidatus Woesearchaeota archaeon
TTTCATCTAAGAAATTTGTATTTTTTACTTTCATTTTTAACGCATTAATTAATGTGATGTATTCTATTTAAACATTACTACACTAATTAATGTATTATGGTAAATGTTAAATTGCAAAAGAGAATTTCAAAACAAGGAAGGAATAACTATGTTACTTATGTGATTACAATTCCTAAGATTATTATTGAATCTATTTCTGAATTGTCTTCAACAGAAAATTTTGAAATAAAAGTTGAAAAGGGAAAGATAATCTTATCCCCTCTGAAGAGATAATCTCTTTTTTTAACAATTAAGAAACTTTGATTAATTCGATCACTACAGTACCACCATCACTTTTAAAAACTCCCCGAACTTTTTCATCTTATGACAGACCTTATTTTAGGAATTGATGATGCTGGTCGTGGACCGGTGATTGGTCCGATGATTCTTGCTGGTTGTTTAATTGAAAAAAGTAAGGCTAGAGAATTATCTAAACTTGGTGTCAAAGATTCTAAACAACTTACTCAAAAAAGAAGGGAGTTTCTCGAGGGAGAAATAAAAGAAAGTGCTGAGGACATTGAAGTCTCTGTTTGTTCTCCTAAGGAAATTGATTCATGGAATGATAAAGGTTTGAAATTGAATGAACTTGAAGCAGAGCATTGTGCGAAGATAATTGATAAATTGAATTCAAGATTATTGGAAAAGAATAAAACGAAAAAGAAAGTAAAAGTTATTCTTGATTGTCCATCGGTGAGTCTTGTCAAATGGAGGGACTTTTTGATGACGAAGATAAAAGAGTTGTCGAATCTTGATATCTCATGTGAACATAAAGCAGATGTAAATCATCCTGCGGTTGCGGCCGCTTCCGTTTTGGCGAAATGTCAAAGGGAAAGGGAAATGGGAAAGCTGAGAAAAAAGTATGGCGATAAAATTGGGAGTGGTTATACTTCAGATACTCTTTCAGTTGAATTTTTGAAAAAGAATCATCATAAGTTTAAAGACGACGGAATTTTTAGGAAGTCTTGGGAAACATGGAAGAGGATTGCTGGTCAAGAAGGGCAGAGGAAGTTGGTGTAGATTGTGGAAGTGCTCGCTCCGCGTCAGCCATTCGGCAAGACGCTTCGCTCAACTGCAGTCGCCTTCGGCGAAATTAATGGAGAAAATTTTATGTTAGGTTCTGAAGTTTAATCAAGCTTAGTTTAGAATTTTCTATTGTATTTTCACTAACGCAATCCTTAAAAATCCTTTTCTCTTTTACAATTCATGGTACATGTTAAAAAATTGGTGATGCAAGGCTTCAAAAGTTTTGTCAAAAAAACAGAGATTCCTTTCACGACGGGCATTAATGTTATTCTCGGGCCGAACGGTTCTGGGAAAAGTAACGTTTCAGATGCTTTGTGTTTTGTTCTTGGACGATTGAGTATCAAGTCTATGCGAGCAGCCAAAGCAAAGAACTTAATTTTTTTGGGAAGCAAGGCTGCGAGCCCGGCGAAAGAAGCTATAGTTGAAATAATTTTTGATAACGAGGATAACGGTTTTTCAATTCAGGACAAAGAGGTTGCTATAAAAAGAATTGTTAGAAGAAACGGTCAGAGCATTTACAAGATTAATGGGCAGACGAAAACAAGGCAGGATGTTCTTGCGTTGTTGGCGCAGGCCGGAATTGATCCCAACGGTTTTAATATTATTCTCCAAGGGGAGATTCAGAATTTTGTTAGCATGCATACTGAGGAAAGAAGAAAAATTATAGAGGAGGTTTCGGGAATTTCTATTTATGAATCTCGGAAGAAGAGATCCATTCGTGAGTTGGAGAAGACAGAAGAGAAGCTGAAGGAGGTTGGGGCAATTTTAAGAGAGAGGACGAGTTATTTGAATAATCTTGAGAAGGAAAGGCAACAGGCGTTAAGGTTTCAGAAGTTGCAGAAGGATGAAAAAAAGTTTAAAGCGAGTATAATTGGTTTTGATTTGAATAAGAAGAGGAGAAATTTGAAAGGAATTGAAGAGGAGATTGAGAAAAGAAAAAAAGATGTTGAGAAGATTAAGAAGTCTATTAGTGAAACGAAGTTGAAAATTAAGAATATTGAATCTGGAATTTCTGAAATTAATAAAAAAATTCAAGAGTCCGCGGGCGTTGAACAAGAAAATTTAAACACTGAGATAGCTGACTTAAGGGCGGATTTGGCTGGTTTGGATGTTAGAAGAGAAAATTCAGAAGTTAAAATTAGGGAAATCCAAAAACAAAAAGAAAGTTTAGAAGAAAAGATTTCAGAGTATGAAATTCAGATAAGAGAGATTGGAGTTGCTTCGCCAGTTCTTAAAAATAAAGAAAAAGAACTTACCGCGAAGAAGAATATCTTGGAAGAGCTTGAGGAGAAGAGGAAAAAGTTTTATGTTACGCGTTCTGAATTGAAATCTTTGAAAGAAAGATTGGAAGATAAGAAGATTGTTTTGTCGAGGCAAAAATCTGAATCGGATCTTTTAGTTGAGCAGATTGAAGCTTTGGAGAAAGAACTTTCAGATAGGAATACTACTGCTGAGAAAGTAGCTGATTTGAAAAATTCTCTTGAGGAAAAGAAAAGTCTTTTGGAAGGTTATGACGTTAAACAGAAAATGCTTGAAAGGGAATTGAATCAAGCAGAGTTTGGCATTTCATCTCAGGAAGAAATTATCTCTAAGATCAAAGGTATGGATATTTGTCCTTTATGTAAAAGTAAAATAACTGAAGAACATATTAAAAATATTAGAAGTGAGATTGATCCGCGAGTTGAGAAATTGCAAAAACAAAAGGAGACTTTTAGAAAAGGAATAGAATCCATAAGTAAGAAAGTTGAAAATTTGAAGGATGAGATTAAAGATGTTTCATTAGAGATTTCTAGTAAGGAATCTGATTTATTGAAGATTTCAGAGATTAATCAAAAGAAAAAACAAATTGGTTCTATGAATTATTCTATTAAAGAACTTGGATGGGAGATCTCTGTTTTGGAAAATAAGCGGAAGAATCTTGAAAAGAATTTTGATGAGAATTCAGATATTGAAAGAAGATATGAGGAAGTGAGAATAGAGGTTCAGGAGATTTCTTTGATGGCTGATGAGAATTTGGAATCCGAAGTTAGTTATAAGAAAAGAGATTTGGAGAGGAGTAAGTCAAGTTTGAAGCAGTTGAATATCGAAGGGAAAAACTTCCATGAGGATTTGAAAGAACTTGTTGAGAAGATTTCAGGAAAGCAAAATATGCTTGAGAAAAAGAATAAGCAGGAGGAAGAATTGAATGAGAGGTTCCATAAAATGATTTCTCAGAGAGATGAATTGCAGAGAGAAACTAGGGATAATGAGATTTTGCTTTCGCAAAAACAGGATTCTATGAGGGCAGTTGAAGAAGGAATTAATAATATTAAAATTGATAAAGCGAGAGTTGGGGCTGAAGTTTCAAGTTTGGAAGCCGAAATGTTAGAGTTTCATGGTGTTGAGATAATTGGAAGTAGAGATAGGGGAAATTTGGTTGAGAAGTTGGAGAAGATTCAAGATATCTTGTTGCGGATTGGAAGTGTGAATCTTCGTTCATTGGAGGTTTATGATTCTGTAAAGAAAGAATATGATTCTATTCATGGCAGGATGGAAACGATTTCAAAGGAGAAGGAAAGTATATTGAAGATTGTTCATGAGATTGATATTAAGAAAAAGAAGGTTTTCTTGAAGACACTTGATGAGTTGAATGATACTTTTACAAGGAATTTTGCGCAGCTTTCTACGAAAGGGCAAGTTACTTTGGAATTGGAAAATAGGAAAGATCCTTTTGATGGCGGTGTTGGGATTATTGTTAAGACAGGACATGGAAAATATTTTGATGTTACATCTTTGTCTGGAGGAGAGCAGACGCTTGTTGCTTTGTCTTTGATCTTCGCGATTCAAGAATTGAATCCGTATGCGTTTTATATTCTCGATGAAATTGATGCGGCCTTGGATAAAAGAAATTCAAATCGTTTGGCGGGATTGTTGCAGAAATATATGCAGCAAGGACAATATATAGTAATCACGCACAATGATGAAGTGATTTCGAACGCCACAAATTTATTTGGTATAAGTATGTTTGACGGAGTCAGTAAGTTGATAAGTTTGAAGGTTTGATTTATTCTCTAGGCGGGAATATTTCTGGAGAATATTCTTCTTTTAATAATTCCGCAGTTTCTTTGGCCCTATCCAATGTTTTTTGGAAAGCAAGTCTCCGGTTTTCTTCGCTATCTGGAAAGGCATCCCATGCTTGGAAATTATTTTTCCTTTCTCTCCTTTCTTCCATCAGTAAAGTTTTGTTTAAGACTCTTGCACGGCCTTCGTAGAGAGTATCATCGGCTTGGGGTGTGCCCATCCCCTGGTTTTTACCAAGAATCAAATATGATAGATTTATCTTGTAATCTATTAGAACTTCGGGAGTTTTTGGGTTTTGGAGTTCTCTTTCAATATGTAATGTTGGGGGTCTGAAATTTGTCATTTTTTATTTATCTCCTTGGTCTTCTTGTGATTATTGTACGCTTTGGATCTATTCTGCAACAATCTTCAAAAGATTTAAAGAAATCATTCATGGCCAATTCTCTTTCTAAGGTATCTCCATCTTGGTGGGCTGGAGGGTCCAAATCATGGTCTGGGAAATAATCCGTGTCGTAATCTGTCATTTTTTATTTATCTTTTAATCTTATGGGGATTCCCCTTATATCATAAAGGTTATTTGATTCAGGAACATCAAATCTTCCTTCTTTCACTTCTGCAAGAGCATTGGCCCCCATCTGGGCTGCTTTCCATCTGAGAATTTCCCTTGAGTCAAGATAATCTGTGGAGGGATTCCCTTGCCGAGCATAAATGTAAAGACCTTCTGGTTGAGTAACTAATTCTAGAGTTTTACCCCGGGATTCTATGAATTTTTCTGCAGAATATAAGTTGTAATCATATACTTGAACTCTTCCACCTTTCTTTAAGATTCCTTGTTTGTTTTGAGCCCTAAATTCGTCGGTTAATCTTGTTAGCCTTCTTCTAGTATCTACTCTTTCTTGGTGGGTTTCCCTTCCCTTTTTAGTAATGCGGCCCCAATATTCTTCTGGAGACTGAATAAGTCCTACTTCTTCTGAAGAAATTCTTTTACCGGTTTCCACATCAAAAATATTATATAAATGTCTTTCAGAAGCATCTATTGGAGACCCCTTTCCTAAGACATGAAGAAGTTGTCCTTCTTGTCTTTCAACTTTTCTGTCATAGATTATTCTGTCTCTCCTTAACTCTTCTACTTCTTGATCAAATCTTTTTGTTTTTCTTCTTCTTTCTCTTATTGAAGGTCTGAGTTCGTTTCCCAATACCCACAAACCGATGGGAGATAATATTACTGTTGCGCAAAAGAGGGCCCCCATAGCGAGGCTTCCTTGCAATGGATCTTTTTCTCTAAATGTTTCCTCAGATAAAAGTTTTCCAGAAGAGGTGTCATACTGAGCTTTATGAAAATCTTGTGAAATACTAAAGAAGCCCTCTCCGAATTTTTTCCAATAAACTTGGGCCCCATTTTCCCGCCAGTTGACGAATGACAAATTAACTTCTTCGGCAGAAGGTTCAATCCCTTGTTGAGCTAGTAGGCCTCTTTGTAAATCCCAATCTTTAGAAGCCTCCATTCTTTTTAGTTCTAGAGGTTTTATTTTTCTTTCATATACTGTGCAAGGTTCTTCTGTCATCTTCAATAAATCACCCCTTTCCTCATTTAAATTATTTTCCGCCACCAACCACCCCGCCGCCAATTGATTATGAAAGAAGAAAAGAAGAAAATAAATAAAAAAAAGAAAAAAATTAAAAATTTAATTAGTAATAACTTTCTCCGAATTCTTCGGATTTTTCTGGTTTCTTTGTTACTAATACGATAAGTACTACAAGAAGTACAACGAAAATTATAGCCAATACAATAGTTAAGATAACTACTGGATTTGCAACTGATCTTCCTTCTGCTTCTAACTGTAGAGTTGCTGATTCTTCTAGGTTTTCACCTGAGAAAACATTCACAACAATATCATATTCGCCAGCTGTTTGAGCTTCTGCAGTTATTACAACGTTTCTGCTTGAACCAGCAGGAACAGCAACAACAGCATCGCTTGATTGGGCTGATACGTCGTCGTTAGAGTCTACTACAACTCTGTAAACTTTAAGCTTGTCAGTTGGATTAACCAATAACAAACTGTATTCAGCTTCTTCGCCAACTGCAACAGTTTCTCTTGAATCCGTTACGATCAAACGGTTCTCAACATCATTTCCAACAGCAAATTGTCTTACTGTTTCTGAAGTTGTATCATCATTTTCAACGGTAACTTCGAGAGTGTAGACACCAGCTTGAGCTTCATATGGAACTTCCAAATAAAGTCTTGCCATAACAGTATCTTCATCATCATCGTCATCACAGGCGTCACAGCCTTCGATAGCCACTAAGTCTCCAAGATAACCTGTCTTTACTAGACCTAATGCAGGTACTGCAACAGTCACGAAAGTGTCATCAAGGTCATTGTATCCTACGTTTTTTACAACAACATCTACTGGGAATGAATCTCCAGCATCTATGTTTTGTGGGATAACAACAGACTTAAGTTCTGCATTGAAAGTTGGTCTTTGAACTCTTATATCGTATGTAGCAGTTTCATCGTGGTCTTTTCCGTCTATTTCAACTTCTAAAGTTCCATCGTCTGAAACGTCATCATCAAGATCGAAAGGGACTCTCAATGTTAAAACTTTTTCATATGATCTTCCTGCTTCAACGTCAAAAACGCTTGAAACAACACGAGTTTCTTCACCGTTAACTTCCATTTCAGCTTCTATTGTAACTTCAGTATCGTTTTTAGTAGCTGTGAATTGAACTTCAATAGTTACATATTCACCAGCAACAACACTTGCGCTGTTTGCATTAACACCATCAATTTCAACATCGTTGATAGTTGCAATTGAACCAGCAGTTACGAGAGTAGTAGCTAAAAGAACTAAGCTTACTATAGTAACAATTAAACCTAATAGGTTTTTTGTCATTTTTTGTTTCATTTTAAGTTATTTAATTAACAAAATCCATTGGATTCTGTATAAAAAATCATGCAGTTTGGGTTTATAAACTTTATGATGGTGACACTTTGCAATGTCGACAGATTTACTGGATGTCCGGACAGTTGGTGACAGGATTTTGAAAAGAGGGAATTATTTTTAAAGTTGGTTTTATAGAGAATATAATGAAATTAAATGTTCCTTTTTACAAACAGACAACTCCATTAAATTGCGGGCCTGTAGCCTTGAAGATGGTTTTGGATTATTTTGGGAAGAAGGTTTCCTTAGAGATCATAGAAAAACAAACGGGGATAAGAGAAGGCAAAGGAATTTCTACAATACAACTAGCTATTGCCGCTATTTTGTCCGGTTGCAAGGTTGATTTTTATTCAAAACATGTTTTGTTTAATGAGGAAAATTTGAATAAAGAATTTTATAAAAAGTATGGAGGTATGGATTTAGAGAAATCAAAGAGATTGGTTGAAGAAGCAAGGGGTGTTGGTGTAGGGGTTTATGAGAAAACTTTTTCACTTGATGACTTCTTGAAGTTTGTTACAAAAGAGAGTATACCTATTGTTCTTATTGATTGGAATGTTGTAATAGTAAAAAAAGAAAAAGGCTACCAAGGGCATTTTGTTCCTGTTGTAGGTTACGATGAAAAAAATGTTTGTGTACATAATCCTGGATTAAGCGGGCCTCAAGAATTTAGGTCTATTTCAAGAGCGGTTTTTGATGAAGCTAGAAAAGCTGATGGGACCGATGAAGATCTAGTCATAGTTTACAAGACCCAATCGAAAGTTTTATAAAACCCAGAGTCCTCTGAACTATGTAAAGTTCTAGATTTTTATGAACTATAAATCTAAAGGGAAATTAAGAAAATGGATGACGATATTAAAAAACATGTTTCGAAGACAGGCACTACTACTGTTGGTGTTGTCTGTAAAGATGGAATTGTATTAGCTGGAGATAGAAAGATAACTTTAGGAAATGGGGAAAGTATTGCTTATATTAGTCCAAGAAATGAAGATAAAGTAGTTTTTGTAACTGACAATCTTCTTGTTTCTACTGCAGGAAATGCTTCAGATCTTCAAAGATTGGTAAAATTGGTGAGGGCTGAATTAAGGTTGAGGGAATTGAAGACCGGACAAAAATCTTCTGTAAAAGACTCTGCAAATTTATTTACAAATATTGTTTATCAAAGTATTAGAAATCCCTCGGTCATTGTCTCGATAACTCATTTTTTAATAGCCGGTTATGATGATACTGGGGCTTACATGTACGAAGTTGGAGCAGATGGGACTTTAACAAGTGTTGAAGAATGGAGATCAACAGGTTCTGGAATGATGCAAGCAGACCCTATTTTAGACCTAGAACATAAAAAAGATATTACTCTTGAGGAAGGGATAGATTTAGTAAAGAAATGTGTTAACGCTTCTAGAAAAAGAGATCCGGCTTCAGGAGAAGGAATAGATGCTTACGTGATAAAAAAAGGAGAGATAAAAAGAGTATTGAAACAAAAATTGGTTTCAGAATTTAGGGATAGAGAGTAAACAAATAATAATTTTATAATTTTAAACATAGGTGAATAAACAGATGAATATACTAAAGACTATAACGGATAAACTTGGTGGAAAGATTCGTGAGGCGAGTTTTGAAGGTGCGAACATAGTGATTTACACAGATAATGAGAATTTTTTCAAGGATGATCATGGCGCTGTTCGTGAAATTGTAAATGATATCAAGAAAAGGATTGAATTGAGGGCAGATAAAAAGATTTTGCTGTCTGAAGAAGAAGCAGAGAAAAAGATTCGTGAGATTGTTCCGAAAGACGCAGAGATTGAAAAAATAGTTTTTGAGCCGCACCGAAGTATTGTTTTGATTGAAGCTAAGAAACCGGGAATGGTTATTGGAAAAGGTGGGAGTATTCTTGATGAGATAAGGGTTAAAACATTGTGGATGCCGCAGATTCAAAGAAGCCCTGCGATAAAAAGCCAAATAATTGAAAACATCAGGGAAGTTCTTTATGCGAATAATACCTTCAGGAGAAAATTTTTGAATGATATTGGAAAGAAAGTTTATGAAGATTGGAATCCGGAGAAAGTTGATGAATGGGTTCGGATTACTTTTTTGGGTGGGGCGAGACAAGTTGGAAGAAGTTGTATGTTATTGCAAACTCCGAATTCAAAGATTTTATTGGATTGCGGGGTTGATGTTGCTGGTGGAGAAAAAGATAAGTTTCCAATTTTTAATATTCCTGAATTTGATTTGCAAAGCATAGATGCTGTTATACTTAGTCACGCCCATTTGGATCATTCAGGTTTGATTCCGTATTTGTATAAGATGGGTTACAAGGGTCCGGTTTATATGACTGCTCCGACTCGAGATATCGCTTCGCTTTTAGCGTTGGATTTTATAGGTGTTGCTTACAAACAGGCATCGGCTCCGTTGTTTAGTTCTAAGGATATAAAAGAGATGGTTAAACATAGTGTTTGTTTGGAGTATAATGAGGTTACCGATATAGCCCCAGACATTCGGATTACGATGTACAATGCGGGTCATGTTCTTGGAAGTGCTTTGGTTCATATTAATATCGGGAACGGTTTGCATAATTTGCTTTATACTGGCGATTATAAATATACTAAGACAAGACTTTTGGATCCGGCAGTTGCGAATTTTCCGAGGGTTGAAAGTGTGATCACAGAATCGACTTATGGTTCTAAAAATGATATTCTTCCGCCGAGGAAAGTTACGGATGATGCCTTTATTGCGTTGGTCAAGAAGACAATTGATCGTGGCGGGAAGATTTTGCTTCCTGAGTTGGGATTAGGTCACGCGCAGGAAACTTTGTTGAGAGTTGAGGAAGCGATTAGGTCTGGTGCGCTTCCGAAAGTTCCAATGTATATTGATGGTATGATATGGGATATTAATGCGATCCATACTGCTTATCCTGATTTCTTGAGTAGTAATATAAGGTCGCAAATTTTTCAGGACAAGAATCCTTTCTTGTCAGATATTTTCAGTAGAGTTGGTTCGCCTCACGAAAGGAAAGAAGTTATTGAAGGCGGGCCGTGTATTGTAATTGCGACTTCAGGTATGTTGCAGGGTGGGGCGTCTGTAGAATATTTTAAGAATTTCGCGGAGAACGCAAAGAACACAATGATTTTAAGTTGTTACCAGGGCCCTGGTTCTATGGGTCGAATGGTTCAAGAAGGTTCGAAAGAAGTTCAACTTCCAGATGATCAAGGCGGAGGAAAATTGACAGTTAATATGGAAGTTGTTACACTTGCGGGTTTGTCTCCTCACGCAGGAAGAAATGAGTTGTTGAATTTTTTTAATAACATGAGGCCGAAACCTCGGAAAGTTATAATTATGCATGGTGAGGTTTCTAAATCCTTGGATTTAGCTTCGAGTTTGTATAAATTGAAT
>CAZHMB010000021.1:0-10352 GCA_964533515.1 Candidatus Woesearchaeota archaeon
AATATACTTTTTGTTGTAACTCTTCCTCTTGTAATTCAATTATTGCTGGAAGGTATACTCCCATGTCGAATATAACTGCGTCTTCTCCTAAATCTACGCAAGTCATGTTTTTCCCGACTTCGTTGAAACCACCTATAGTATGTATTTTCATTTTGTTCTTTCCTCTTTTATTATTTATATTAGTAAATAAGGGTTTTAAAATGTTTGGAGAAGAAAATTTAATAGGTGTTCTATATAACTTCAACATCTGGAAGTTTTCCTCTTACGGCTTTTCTAAGTTCTTCTAATTCTGCTTCATTTACTTTGGGAATTCTTTTAGAATTTTTGAGCAAATTTCCTGTTGATACTGGCTCTGCACATATAGATAATCTTTGAATATTGTATCTTTTTATTTTTTCTTTAATTCTTCTTGAGGAATCAGCAATATCTTGTCCGAGATATCCAACTTCAAGTTCTTCAAGACAACTAAAAGAATATCCATATCCATTTGGCCAATATCTAATTCCAACTCTTGCCCATTTTTTATTTTCTGTTTTTCCACGCAACATCATGACCTTTTATAATTTCCTGATTTAAAAGTATTATTGTTCTATAAAGAAAGATTTAAAACTCTCTTTAGGTTTTGTATTTCATGGCCGACAAAAAAAAGAGTAAAAAAATCGTTAAGACAAAGTTTACACAAGGAAAGAAATCTGGAAAGTATAAAAAGAAAATTATCGTTTTGTTTTCAATGGTTGTTGTTTTGGGAATTATAATTTCTCTGATGAATTTTTTTCTTGAAGTTGGAAAAACAGATAATGGGGAAAGTTGTGTTAGAGTTCAGACAACTTGTTGTTCTTGCAGATCGGGAGGTGAGGAAGTTTGTGTTTTAGAAAGCGAGAAAGTAGATTATGCAATTAATCAATCAGAATGTTCTGAAAGAAGAATTTGCGTTCAGATGTTCAATTGTAATCCTGGAAGTTGTGAGAATGTTGATGGTGTGTGTGGCTTTATTGAAGAATAATTTTATAAACTTCTCTCTCAATGTATTTTTATGAGAAAAGGGTGTGTGTTTTTGTTTTTTGCAATGTTTGTTTTATTTGGAAGTCTAGTTGTTTTGTCAAGTGGCAATGTTTATTCTGGGAAAATTGATTCAAAGATTTTGGAAAAGTTTGATGCTGGTCAGGAGAAAGTTAAAGTTATTGTTAATGTTAAAGTGAATGACCCTAAAAAAGGATTGAGAATTTTTTCTGGAGCAAAGGAAAAGGGTAGGGAAGAAGTTATTTCTGAAATTGGTGAAGAAAAAATTAGACATAGATTATCTAACGATAGCTTTAGTGCCGAGTTGACTTTGGAGGAAATTGAGAAATTAGCGGACAGAGGGGATATTTTGAATTCTGTTTGGCCAGTGAAATTATATCTGCAAGATTCAGCCCCACTGATAAACGCTACTGCTTCTTGGGATTTACAAGAATCAGAGTTAAATCTTACTGGACAAGGTCAAACCGTTTGTGTTTTAGATACAGGAATTAATTTTTCTCATCCAGATCTGCAAGGAAAAAATCTAAGTTGTAATATTGATTGTGTTAATAATTCTTGTGTAGAAGATTGTTCTGTTACCGATGATCATGGGCATGGTACACATGTTGGAGGAATCGTTTCTGCAAACGGAGGAATTAAAGGGGTTGCTCCGGGGGCAAATTTAATTGGCGTTAAAGTTTTAGATTCTACCGGTTCCGGAGATACTGATGATGTTGTTGCAGGAATGCAATGGTGTATTGATAACGCAGATACATATAATATTTCAGTGATAAGTATGAGTTTGGGATGTAATGAAACTGTGGGGGGATATTTAGCTTATTGTGATTCCTCAAATCTTTCAGATAATGCTTGTGGGAGAAAAGATTTTACAGAGAAAATAAATTCTGCTATTGCAAGTAATATTTCTGTTGTATCTGCTACTGGAAATGACTATTGGGAAGGTGCTATTGGTGCTCCAGCCTGTATCCAAAATGCAACCCGGGTTGGTTCCTCAACAAAAGTAGATGCAATGTCAAGTTTTTCAAATAGATGGAATTTGTCAATGATATTAGCTCCAGGGAGTTTGATTAATTCCACTAGATGGAATCCTGGGGGAGATATTGCTGGTTGTGTAGAAGAAGGAGATTATATGACTTGTTCAGGAACCTCTATGTCAACACCACATGTTGCAGGAGCAATTGCAATTATAAATCAATTTTTATCTCTGACTGGACAAAGCAAAACTCCCTTGGAAATTGAAACTGTTTTGAACGACACAGGGGTTGAAGTAGATGATTCCGGGGGAAGCGGGAAAAATTATTCACGTATAGATATTTATTCGGCTGTAATTTCATTAGATAATTCAAATCCTGTCGTAACTTTGGTAAGCCCTGAAAATGGAAGTGCCTTGATAAACGGAAATCAAACTTTTTCATGTAATGCGACAGATTTATCTTTGAAAAATGTGACTCTTTATGTTTGGAATTCTTCAGGAATTTATAACACAAGTTCAGAAATAATATCTGGATTCTCATACACTTTTGAAGTTAATTTAACTGGCATCCCCTCAGAAGATTACGAATGGAATTGCTTGTTTTATGACGAGAATCTAAATTCGGCTTGGGCATCTGAAAATTATACTCTTCTAAATGATACGACTCCCCCTACCATTGAGATTACAAATCCTGAAAATTCTTCCTGGTTGGATCAAAATAAATTTAATTTAACAACAAATGAAAATTCAAGTTGCTGGTTTTCTGTGAATGAAGAAACAAATATTTCTATGGTAAGTACAGATAATATTAATTTTGGCTATTTGAATGATACTTTAGATGAAAGCAATTTAACTACTGAATATAATGTTAGTTTCTTTTGTAACGACACCTCTGGAAATTTGAATGATAGTTTGGCTTTAATTTACTTTGGAATTGACAAAACTTTTCCAAACGCAACTCTTGTTTCTCCAGCTTCTGGATATTCAACAACTTCCACGAATATCTCTTTTCAGTTTAATGTTTCTCAGATTGATAATAGAAGTAATATCTCTAATTGTGAATTAATAATTAGTGGAACTTCAAATTCAACAACACAAAACACAACCGCTGTAAGTTTGAATTCAACAAATACGGTTGCAAGAGATTTAACTCCCGGAAATTATGACTGGAAAATAAATTGCTCAGATGAGGCAGGAAATGAATTTAATTCTTCTGCGAGAAGTTTGACTATTACTGCAGTTGTTACATCCAGTTCTTCTGGTGGGGGTTCATCTAGTTCGAGTTCGTCTTCTGGCGGGGCAATCGTTACAACCGCAAGCGTGGTTAGTATTTCCGTAAGTGAAGTTTCAGATGCTGAAGGTTATAGTGATTCTTTTGCGGAGGGGGATAAGATAGAATTTGAATTGCCTGCAACTTCGTCTTCAAATTCTGGTTCATCTAGCAGTTCAAGTTCCGGAGGAGAATCTGAAACTGGAATTATGTTAAGTTCTTCGGGTTCTGGAAAAACACATACTGTTACTGTTGAAGAAATTTTGATAAATAAAAATAAAGCAAGGATTATTATCCAAAGTGATCCGGTCGTTATTCTCTTAGGCATTGGTGAAGAAAGAAAGTTAAGTCTAGATACTGGGGGGTATTATGATTTTTATATCAAGCTTAATTCCATAACCAACGGAAAAGCAGATATCACTGTTAAAGCAATTCTTGAAATTATTCCTGAAGATGTTCAAAGTAATGACTCTGCAGAGGTAGATGTTCAGGAGGGAGATTTCTTAGACGATGTTTTTGAAGATTTTTTTAGATTTAAAAGTATGAATTTAATTTTATGGGGTTTGTTAATCCTTGTTCTTCTTTTTGCCGCACTTGAAATGAGGAAGATACTGCCCTTTTTAGAGGAAAGTGCCGAAGGCGCTAGAGATAGATATTTGGCAGGTGTTGGAAGATGAGAGTAATTATTATAAACTCTATTTTGTTGATAAAATTATGAAAGCGCTTAAACCATCACAGAAAGAAAATAAAAGATATCTTTTAATTAGTTCTGGAAAGTTGAATGGGAAAAAACTTCAAGAAGTAGTTGAGAAATCTATTTTGGATTTTGTTGGCGTTTTGGGAATGTCGAAAACCGGATTGGGTTGGATAAAGGCTGAGAAAGACCTGGCACCCAGGGGTGCACCCTCTAATACCCTAAAGGACACAAGTGAGGGCAAAGGAAAAGTTGTTGCATGTATAAATCGTGAAGCTGTTAATTCTTTTCGAGCGAGTATTGTTGTTTCTGAAATTAAGATGCAAGTCGAGAAAGTTAGCGGGACTTTGAAAGGGTTGCTTGGTTGAGTGCTAGAAGGGATAATTTGGAGGGTAGGGAAAAACGATAAGTTTTTAAATAATCAAAAGATGATATCTCTATGGTAGAAAAAAATTATACATATCAGATTATTTCTGTAATTCTTCTTATTGCTGTCATCACTTTCGCAGGCCTATATTTTAATAAATCTGTGCCTTCTTGTCCTGAAACTGGAGCGCAAGAATGTCCTGGGCCAGAACAAAAAGCACTAATGTTTGGCATCTTAAACACTTGGGGCGAAAATCTTTATGATTCAAGTGAATATCTTCTTGGAGTAGATGTTTATAACTTTGGTGAAATTGAAGCAAAGAATGTAGAATTGATTTGCGACATTTATGTGGGGGATGATGAAGGTTACATTGTTTCAGAAATTCCTGTAACAACTATCACAAAACGAATTGGAAATGTTGCATCAACTTCTTATAAATATGGTGAATTGGAAGCAGAGAAGAGTTCACAAAAAGAAGGGCTTTACCCTCTTGCTGTTTGCTCTGTAAATTATTGCGAAAACTGCGAAATCCTAGATGATAGAATCGAAGAATTGCAATAGTTTTTTCTGCTAAACTTATCATTTTTAAATCAAAAATCTATCTAATTTAATTGGTTCAAAAATCCCCAAGGGTAGTTTGCTTTTTACCCTCGATAAGTTCTTTTACTTCAATATTGAAAACATGCAGGATATTTTCAACTGCTGGAAGAATTTGTCTGTTAAGATAATAATCTATATTGTATTCTCCAGCTTCTCCTGGAAGTTTAACTTTTTCTCTGACTAAGGATGTGTCTTTACCCTTTTTATTTTTTGGGGTGTTTGTTTCGGAGATGTAATATAAAATTAAATTTCCTTCGCTGATTGGAATATTTTGTTCTTTCATCTTTTTTGCTGCCACAACATGCGGGGAAATTGACTTGTATTCTGAAATTGGTTTTTTAAGTTGGGTCTTGATTATCAATTCATCATGATCTATCTTTCTCTCTTTCAACTTTTTAATTATCTCTTTGACATATTTTACTGCTTTTTCAGAATTCCCATTTTCAAGAACAAGTCTAAGGATTTTATTTTGAACTTCTCTTGCAAGCATACACCAATCTCTCCGGACAGTTTCAAATCCACGAATCTTTATTTTTCCTTTATCGTCAATCAAAGCGTATTTCTTTTTTGCCCCAACATTTCCTGCTCGTGTTGTTACCCAAAGCCCTTTTTCAAAAAATCCTTCGAGTTCAAGTTCCATGACCCCTGGAAGTTCAGAGTTTAATTTTTCTAATAGTTTTTTGACATCTGTCTTGGATTTGTCTTTCATTGCAAAGCCCACAGAATCAGTATCTCCGAAGATTACATTGAAACCAGCATTCTCAACTTTTTCAATAATCTCTTGATTGTATTTTCTTACTAGGGCAAGGACCGAAGCCGAAGCCTCTTTTGAATAATATCTTGCCCCGAAAAAACCTAAATATCCGTGGGCAGAGGCTGAAAGAACCTTGAAGGCATTGCTTCTTGCTAAGGTCATTGGATTTGGATTTTTTTTGTATTGTGATTTGAATTTTTTTCTTAATTCAAAGATTTCTTTTAACAACAACGGAAAAAATCCCTGTTCTTTTGTAAAATGGAACTTTGTTGTTTCTTCTTCAAATTCTATTTCAGGAGTTTCGTAAGAATTAGTTTTTTTATCCGTTAAGGTTGCTTTTGATATATTGTAACTTATTATTATACTTGTATGCATCGAGGTGAAATCAAAAATGGCAATATCTTTGTAAAGCCCGGGCGTTGGTTCGAAAACAAATGCTCCTTTGACGCTTCCTCTTGCTTTTCTTGAGCCAATCTCTTCATGAACTGGTCTTTTTTCAGGTATCTCGTTATATTTTTCTAAATTATGTAAGATATAAGATTCAGTGTATTTGGATAAACCGGCTCTTGAAACATCGAAAGGCGGTTCTTGAATTGTTTTTGTAAATTCTAATAAGTCGGGCCACATCTTTTCAAAAAGTCTAACAACTAGTTCGGAATCATGGAGATTATATTCATAAAAATCTGTCATCTTCATTTCAGGAACATTTTTGGAATGTTTTAACCCAAAATCTTTTTTCTGGTCGTTTAAAAATTCTTTTGATACTTCGTTTAAAGATAAGGTTTCTGATTTTAAATATTGTGCATAAGCGGTTCTTACAAATCTTATCAAATCGATATGGGTGATTCCGAAAATCTTTCCAGTGAGTTCTCTTCCTCTAGAAAATCTTGGTTGGCTGTTGTCTAAACCCAATGATAATCTAACATTGAATTTTTCAGACCTTGCTTTCAAATATGGAAGGTCAAATCCATCTGAATTATATCCCACTAGAAAATCCGGGTTTTGTTCTTTCACCATCTCAGAGAACTTTTCAATTAAATCGGCTTCGTCATCTACATATTCTACATAGCTTGGTTTTTTTGAGCTTGTTTTTTTCCAGGTTAAAACTTTTTTGAAACCTTGGTTGTCTACAAGAGAGATCATGAGAATTTCTCCAGAGCCGATTTTTAATTCGTTTGTTTCAATATCGTAAGCTAGAACTCTCGGTTGGAATGTTTTCTTGTTTGTTGTTGAAATTTTTTCTTTTAATTTTATATCTTCTGCTTTTATGCATAAGTCAACTTCAAGTGCGTTTGCTAAACCTCCGAATTCTTCGGTGTTGTCTAAAACTTCTCCGGTTATTTCGTGTTCTCTTAAAGGCAATAATTTTCTCTCGATTATATAATGCGTTATGAAATTTAGATCGTAGCCTCTTCGTTTCTCTATTCCTTCTAGATTTAATTTGTCTGCTATGTCATGAAGGTCTTTATGGTTTGTTGCGAAAATTTTCAAAGCTTGGACTTCTTTTCCGAGGAATTTTTTATCATGCAATTCAATCTTTTCAACTTTTGTTTTTCTTCCTTTAAGATTTAATTTAATTTTTTTTATTGTTTCAATTAAATCATCAACTTGTTCATTTTCTAAATTGTCTTTAAGAATTGCCCAGAGATAAATGTCGCAAGTATCAACTATGCAGAGCCTTTTTCCTTTGTCATCTCTTCCAACCACTCTTACATAATTCTTTCCTTGAAAGTCGAATGAATCGTAGTCTATCGGGATGAAATTTGTTTTTATTTCTTGGGTCATGATTAGTCTAAGAGGCCCTAGTTTTTAAGATTTAGGTATATTTGGAACACATACAATACATAGTATCTTAACTTAACAGTAGTTACAACAGAAAGATTTATAAAGTTTTGAAGATTGGGATAATTAAGAAAAATGGTTGACAAAATACATCCTTTAGAAAAAGTTTTTAGAACGAAAAGAGAAGATATTGTTAGAAGAATTGCTGCAGCTTATGATTGGGCTAGTGATGAGATGCAAATGCTATCTCGAGAAGACCGGGGTGGATGTAGGGGCCAGGATGTTTGGAATAAAGCTTTGAATAGAAAATATTGTAATCTTTTAGGTTTTACTATTAATGGTAGACAAATAACTTATAGGCAAGCTAGAGTGGCATACGAGATGGTTGAGAGAAATAGGAACACGCAGCAAGGATATGTAGAACCAATGTCAGAGATTGGGCACGAAGATGAAGCCCCAGATTTTTATAGGGGAGAAGAAAATGTTCCGGAGTATGATCTTCCCCTTCGAGATAAGCAACTATTGGATTTGATGGTTCGTGTATGGCCAGAGATGAAAAAAACGGGTAGAGTTCCTAGAGAATGTTTTGCATAAGATAGTTAATTATTTATAATCTATTTTCTTGAAAATTTCATGGGATTAAGTATAAGGGATATTGTTCCGAAAAAGGAAATTGAGATTTCTGATTTAAATGGAAAGACGATTTGTGTTGATGCGTTTAACACTTTGTACCAGTTTTTGTCGACTATAAGGCAGGCGGATGGAACGCCTTTGATGGATAATAAAAAGAGGATGACAAGCCATCTCTCAGGGATCTTTTATAGAAATGTTAAACTTCTTACGGAAGGGATAAAATTGATTTATGTTTTTGATGGCAAGCCTCCTGAATTAAAATTGAAAACGCATCAGAATCGAGCGAGAATAAAAGAAGAGGCCAGGAAAAAATATGAAGAAGCGAAAAAATCAGAAGACATTTATGGGATGAGAAAATACAGTTCACAACTTGCTAAACTTGACGATGAGATGATTCGTGAGAGCAAGGAACTTTTAGAAGCAATGGGAATTCAAGTTGTTCAAGCTCCGAGCGAAGGTGAGGCCGAAGCGGCTTATCTTGCGAAGATGAACCAAGAGATTTTTGCTAGTGCAAGTCAAGATTATGATAGCTTGTTATTTGGAACACCAAATCTTTTGCAAAATTTAACTTTAGCTAGGAGAAGGAGAACGCAATATGGGTGGGTTGATGTCAAACCTTTAGTTATTGATTTGGACAGAGTTTTGAATGAATTGGAAATTAGTTTGGATCAGTTAATCTGTTTAGGAATTTTAGTTGGAACGGATTATAATCCTAAAGGAATTCCTGGAATTGGGCAGAAGAAGGCTTTGGACATTGTTAAAAGATATAAACAGCCGGTTTTAATTTTTGAAAGTCTTGAAGAACAGATGATGTCAATGTCCGAGGAAGATAGATTTGATTGGAAAGAAATTTTTGAATTGTTTCATAAACATCCTGTTGAAAATGTTGAAATAGAGTTTCCTAAAATCGACGAGGATAAAATCAAAAAGATTCTTGTTGAAGAGCATGATTTTTCTGAAGAGAGAATAGAGAAACAACTTGAAAATTTGCGAAAATTGGAAGACAAGAAAAAACAAAAAGGTTTGGATGAATGGTTTGGATAAATTAAACGTATCTTCTCAAGAACATAAAAGTTTATAAAGCATAACTATTTAACAATTACAACAGATTTTGATAATCAAAACCCTGTTGGTGAAAAGAGTTCTGTGATACATAATTGAAAATGAGAAATTCAAAAAAAAGATCTTTGGCTGCGGTTGTGGGAATCCCATTAGTTGCTGCCCTTTGTGGGTGTGCTACTCCTAATAGTATTCAAACGAGAAGGGATTTTTATTCTCAAGCCGGTCCTAATGCTTCTCCAAGTCCGATTGAAGCTCAAGCAAGTAGCGATGGAGGATATGCTGTTCGTGTTCCTTTAGTGCAAGGTAGTTTTGGTTCTGCAAAAGATATTCCTAAAGAAATGGCGGGAGTACTGAAGGCTTATGGCTATGGGGTTTCAGCGCTTTTAGATGGAGCAACCTGGACAAGACCTTTTCATAGGGAAAACTGGATACCCGGACAAAGACCTGAATCAACAGGAGAAATAACAAGATACCTTCTTTTCTTGGGTGGTGCATTATATTCTATCTGTGGAGGGCATGGTGGTGAGGCTCAATCACCAAAAGCAGTTGTTCCTTATACTCCAAGGGATGAACCAAGAGACAATCCTGAAGATGATCCCGATCCAGAACCAGAACCTGGACCAACAATTGATCCTGGAATAGGGGGTCCTGTAGGGCATAGACAAAGATGAATAAAAAAATATTATTAACAATTTTAGTCGTTTGTTTCTCCCTATTCTTAATAGCAGGTGTTTCAGCATCAGTTGATGTAAGATATTCAGCAAAATATGGGATTATTGAAAACGATGGTTCTTTAACTCAAATGTCTGGAGATGTTTCTAACTGGGATGTTGAAGGTTATGTTTGTTTGAATTCTGATTGTTCTGATATCGGAAGTCAAGTTTCTGGATTAACAGGACATACTTCCTCAAATCAAATTATCTTGACTTTCCCGACAAATCAGGTGTCAAGTTATGGTTATGCTTTATACTTTCATAAAAGCGGATATATCGGATGGCACCAGATTAAAGTAAAAATTTCTGGAACAGGAACCCATGTATATGATGTTCCGAATATTTTCCTTTCTAAAAAAAGAACTGGTTGGTCGCCGATTACTAATTTGAATGTTGTTAACACTGAAGAAATAAACAAACCTATTACTATAGATGTTGATGTTGGTATTGATGCGGAAACTTATGCTGCTATTGAAGATGCAAG
>CAZHMB010000022.1:0-10232 GCA_964533515.1 Candidatus Woesearchaeota archaeon
GGTTTCCCACGGGGATGACCCAACTTCGTTGGGCCTCAAATCCTCTCACCCACATTGGATTCTCACCAAGGTTTCCCACGGGGATGACCCAACTTCGTTGGGCCTCAAATCCTCTCACCCACATCGAGAAAACCTAAGTACCCTACCAAGTAGGTCCAGAGGAAAGGGCATAAACAGTTCCTTGGAAACCGCCCTTCCTTTGCGGAAAAGCGATTTCTAAATGCCTCCGGGGAAATCGCAAAAGATTCTCACCGAGGTTTCCCCAAAAAATTATTCAGAACTCTTATTGTACTCTTCCAAGAAGCGTTTAGCATCTTTTATTCCTAGATCGATGGTTTTTCCAATTCTTTCTTTATCTGTATCAAATGAAAACAACAGAGGAACTTTTCTCTGTGGTCGAATTACTTTCACTTTTGATTTGCTAAAACTCTTCTCTAATGCAGATCTTTGCTTTTCTTTTTTCTGAATCAAACTAAAGATGTCAAAAGATAACCTCTGAAAAAATCTCTCTGTTTTTTTCTCTTTTGGATGATTGTAAACAATTATAACTTTGTCATATTGTTCTAGATCTATCGTTTCTATAAGTTCATCCATGCCATACACAAACGAAAGATCTGAATAGGATTTGTTTTTTATCTTGTGTTCCCCATAAACTATCGGAACTGCTGAAGCGGCTTGCATTAAATCAAAAATATCTTTTTTATTCGGTTTTTTCCAATATCCCTTTCTTGTATCTTCCTCTACAACAAAATATCTCAGGTTTACTTTGGAATTGAATACTTTTTTTAGATCAAGATGGGAAACATTGCCTTGGAATATCCCGATAAGGTAATCTAAATCAAGAATTTTTTTCCCAAAGAAAGGTTTGGTTATGCTAAATAGTTTATCCCCATCAACTTTGTTTCTCCAAGTTTTTTCAATAGTGTCTGGTTGATTTGCAACATAGAAAGTTCCTTCGAAAACCCCTACGGATGAAGCGTAAACAGAATCGAAATAATCCGGCCCCAACTCCCTACAAAGCACAAAGGTAACTCCCGCACTATACGCCCCATACAATGCCCCATTACCGATAATCAATGCCCTCTTTTTCATATCCTATAAAAGATTTTCTTCTATAAAAATATTTGCATCCTCTCCGCTTTAACCACCACAGAATTAAGGATGAAAATACAAACTAATATAATCGCGAGATAAATTTTTGCGTTGATAATATTTCCTGTTTCCCTCTTTTTTACTTTTATATTATTTGTGTTTAAATTAATTTAAAAGGCTTTCCCACATTTTTTTATTAATCCCAATCTCAATAATCCTTAAATAGTCTTAAATCATTTAAAAGAGATGAAGAAAAAGACCAAAGCAATATTATTTCAATTGCCGGGCGAAATCCTGTTGATAATCGCATTTGTCATAAGTTTGTTTGTCAAGCTTTTGAATTTATACACTTTGACTTGGTTTACTCCGATAGTCCTTGGTTTAATTCTTGGTTTTTATTTTTGGGGTAAGCGATTAGAGAAACATTCTTTTTTTGAGAAATACGGATACTAATTTTTTTAAAAGTTAAAGTTTTTATAGTGATTTTTTCTGCTATTTCTATGCCCGGGTAGCTCAGCCTGGATAGAGCGTTTCCCTCCTATTGCTCTTAGGAGTTAGGAAAAAGTCGAAGGTTCAAATCCTTCCTCGGGCGTTAAGGATTTTTGCCCTAAAGGGCACGAGAACCTCTAACGAGGCACCAAGGTTTCCCTAAAGGGATTACCCTTCGGGCATCAAATCCTTCCTCGGGCGTTTAGAAAAATTCTTGGTAAGGGATTACAAACCTTTAAAAGAGTTGTATCCATAAAATATAATGCCTTTCAAAGATAAAAAATACCAATTGAAATATCGAAGAGAATGGTATGCTAAAAATAAAGAATCTGAAAAGGCACATGTCAGAAGAAGGAAATTAGAGTTACGAGAATGGTTGAAAAATTATAAGAAGGGCCTTTCGTGTTCAAAGTGCGGAGAAAATCATATCGCAACTTTAGAGTTTCATCATGAAAAGGGTAACAAAGAAAAATCCGTAGCAAACATGATACATGACGGCCATTCCGTTAAAATGATCTTGAATGAAATAGAAAAGTGTGTTGTGCTCTGTTCTAATTGCCATAGAAAAATTCACTATGCCAAGAAGATTGAAAAACTTTAAAAACCTCATTAATGATTAAAAAATGTGCGTGGGTAGGTCAACGGCTAGACTCTCTGCCTTCCATAATCTTCTTTGAAGAGAGCAGATTATCCGGGTTCGAATCCCGGCCCGCGCATACATACCTTTTGTCATATTGGAGCGATGTCTTTTTTAGAATTAGCTTTCCAGATGTCGTGCTATGAATAGCAAAATAACCTTCCCAAAAATAACTACAAACTCAAAACTTTCGAGAAATATCTCCTTAAAAACCTTGTCCCAACCTTCTGTCACCGTTGGGTGGACCGACAAATTATATAAATGCCCAAGTCAGACTACACTGACTAAGATGGTAAAATTTGATCCCTACAAGCATAAAGAAAGATATGAAAAATGGAGAAACAAAATACGGTCGCAAGTCCCCGAGGTTTCAAAAGAAAATTCTAAATTAATCCTCGCGTATTTAGATGATATGGAAATGGGAACAAATATTGCCAAGGGAACTAAGAAGGGCCCTCGGAGTTATATTCGACTTAACACTCTAAAGCAAAGAATGATTTTTTTGTCCAAGGAATTTAAATCAAGATTCAGTATTAATCAAATTACTGACATTGAAGAAACGCAATTGTTTGAGTTCTTCCAAGGACTTCGAAGTGGAAAAATTAAAAGAAATGATGGAAAACTATACAAATCAGCTAAAGATATGGCTAAAGATTTCAAATCCTTTTGGCACTGGCATCAGAAAAGAAGTAAAAAAGAAGGGATAGCCATTGAAGATATTAGTGCTGATTTAGATACGACAGGTGAAAAACCTATCTGGGTCTATTTGACTGAAGACCAAGTTAAAAGTCTGGCAGAATCTGCTAATTACGATTACAAAGTTTTAATTTGGTTTTTATATGATACGGGCATTAGGGCTCCAACTGAATTAATGAATATTAAAGTTTCAGACTTCTTTAATGACTTTAAAGAATTAAATATCCGGGATGAGGTTAGCAAAACATTCGGCCGAAGAATCAAATTAATGATTTCTTCTCAATTGATAAAAGAATATATTAAAAATATGAATTTGGGACTTGACGATTACCTTTTTACAACCAGCCCCGCTAGCATGAATATCTATCTCAAAAGGCTTTCTCGGCGGATTCTAGGCACGGAAAAGAGTCCTGCCGGAGACTTTTACCACAACCTAACATTATATGACTTGAGGCATTGTTCTTGCTGTTATTGGCTTCCAAGATATAAATCTGAGAGTGCATTGAAGTATAGGTTTGGTTGGAAGAAGTCCGATAAAATCCATTATTATTCTGAACTTCTTGGAATGAAAGATACAATTTCCGAGGAGGATTTGTTGGTTGATGTTACTAAAATTGAACTTGAAAGAAGACTAGATAAAAATGATGGAACTATTGGCCTGTTGAAGGATGAAAATGAAATCTTAAAAGACCAACTTAAAAGAATTGGAAAACTGGTTGGCCATCTGTATGGGCGGATGAAAATAAACTATGTTGAAGAAACTGGAGTTTAGAGACACAGACGCAAATAGAGATTTGGTGATTGCACTTGTTTTTGTTTTAGCAATAGCCTTGTATAAGCAAGTAGAAAGAATAGAATATTTAGAAAATAAAGTTAGAGCGACATTTCCAGAGTTCTTAACGGTTTTTCATATTGTTTTGATTGTTCTTTTAGTAGTTGTATCTTTCCTAGCAATTAGAGCTATCAAGAAGAAGATTAATGCCCGGGGGGTTAGAAAAGAAAAAATCTCAGATTATAAGTATAGAATTAATCGGATTTTGAAAGAATGTTTAGATGAGGAAGGAGACCTTGATGAATTCATAAAAGATCTGTCTTCTCTCCTTAAACGTATTCCTGATTTTCCAGAACTCGCCTTTGAAAAAAACATGGGCTCTAAAGAATTATTAAAGGCTGAGGAAAAGAAGATCCTTTCAGAACACCATGATGAGATTAGATTACTTGATTTGAAAAAGACTATTCTTTGGGAAGAGATAGAAAAGAGAAAAAGGGCTGTTGAAAACAATGGCGAGTGGACAAGAAAAGATTTGCTGAAAGACCTTGAGACTAAAAGACATATGGTTTATAAAAAAGAGAAACTTACCAAGAGACAGTGTAAAATTTTGATTGGCGAAGGTTACACCCTGGTTAATGAATATGATGTTCTAGAAAGAAAAAGAATTCCCGTTTTAGTAAAGCCGATTGGAAATCATTCTGTGGCCCATGCATTTTTGGTTTGGAGTACGAGAAAATTAATTGAAAGTTTTGATATTAGTGTTGGGGAACATTTAACTGTTGATGCCGATTTGACTTTTTATTTTAATGGAGAAGAATATGCGATTGAAGTTGAATGTGGAAGTTTAATTGGGAAAAAAGAACAATTAAAAGAAAAAATTAAAGACCTTAATAAAAAGTGCCCTAAAAGATGGATGTTTTTGGTTTCACACAGAGATCTTTATTCCAAGTATCAGAAATTTGGTCCGGCTTCTACTAGGGCAGATCTTGGGAAAAAGTTAAGAAAAATGCTCAAAATCCCACATCCGAATTAGGCGTATGTGTTTTAGAGTTTATCGTCGGTTTATAAGATCGGATTAGCCCATTTAGTCCGCTCTGTATATATGTAGATACGGGGGGCTATGGGGGCAAGATTCTAAGATAGTTAAATAGTTTATTTGGGGTAATTAATTTTTATAGCCACAATTTTAAATAAAGGCATGTACTCTCAGATTTATTCAATTGAGAACCTTCAAAAGGCATTTTACAAAGCAAGGAAGGGGAAAACAAAAAGAAGGTATGTTAAAAGATTTCAAAAAGATCTTCCTAAGAAACTTGAAGGTCTAAGCAAGGAGTTGGAGAATCAAACATATTCCCCCTGTCCACGTAAAAGTTTTATTCTTAGAGATCCAAAAACACGAAGAATAACCAAATCTGCTTTCAGAGATAGAGTTGTTCACCATGCATTATGTAACTTTATAATTCCAATTCTTGAGAAATCATTCATTTATGATTCACACGCCAATCAAATAGGCAAGGGGACTACAAAAGCAATTGAAAGGTTTGATAAATTCAAGGGGAAAGTTTCCAAGAATAATACTCGGGATTGCTATGTGTTAAAAGCAGACATAAAACAATATTTTGTTAAGGTAAATCATGAAATATTATTAGGCATTATCAAGAGAAAAATTACGTGCACACAAACACTTTGGCTTATACGAATAATTCTGGAGAACGCGGGGGAGGGGGGGGCGAAGAGTTATGGAAGGGGAATGCCCCTTGGCAATCTAACCTCTCAGTTTTTTGCAAATTTATATCTTAATGAATTAGACCAATTTGTCAAACATAAATTAAAGGCAAAATATTACATTAGATACGTTGATGATTTTGTTTTTCTGCATGAATCAAAAGAACAACTCAAAAAATGGAAAATTGAAATTAATAACTTTCTAAAAGAAAAGCTAAAATTAGAATTGCATCCAAGCAAAACACACATTCTAAATTTAAACTCGGGAATAAACTTTTTAGGGTTTAGGATTTTTTGTCACCATAGGTTAATCAGAAAAAGTAATCTCAAAAATTTTGAGAGGAAATTTAATAAGTTGCGGATTCTTTTTGATGAAGAGACTATTGGAAGAGGGGATGCTCTTCAGTCTTTAGAAGGGTGGCTTGCCTATTGTTCTCACGCAAACACCTACAAATATCGGGGAGACCTCATTAAAAGGTTCTCCAAATATTTCTCTCACGGGCAAAAGCTTCTAGTTCATAATAAGAAAAACTATACTAATTATGTTAGAAAATTGAAGGAGAGCGAGCTTAAATTTTCAAATCAAAAGACTTTATACTACCTCAGAAAGGGACTATCTATAAGAGATATTGCTTTGAAACAAAACATAAAAAAATCTACTGTTTGGGAGCATATTGCTAATCTTATAGGATACAGGCAATTGTCTGTATGGGAAATCCTTCCAAAAGAAAAAATCCATAAGATTTTAAATAAGATTTACAGCCACAAAGAGAGACTAAGAGATATCAAAGGGCGTTTGAAAAATCAAGATATTACTTATGATGAAATCGCTTGTGTGGTAGCAAGTATAAAATCCAAAATGGGAAAAAGTCCTGTAACCGAGTAGTGGGTTATTCCGACGAAACGACCATTGTTGTTGTCAAGATCGTTCCTGCCATTGGCATTAGACCTGTTCTCGAGCCTGTTGACATACCACGCCCCAGAGCATAGCTCTTTTACCTAACTGTTCTCACCACCACTCCACACATTTGGTGTTATGGTTGTATTTTATAACAACTAAGTTGCCTTCGTAAAAAAGCGTATAATCCAGCTTCTCAAAAGTTTCCTTTCGGTTGCCAGGACAATTTATTCTAAGAATCAAGCTATAAAAATATTTGTATGGAATTAAAGAGTTTTTCTTAATTCGGCAAATGGCTTTAAGACATCTGGATGAAGAGTCCCGTCTAAACTTTTCATTGTTTTATCTACTGCTTGTAGATGGGCCATAGTGTGCATCTTTACTGAAGCACCCTCGCCTGAAGAAACCTGCGCCTCCGGCGCTATGCCGACGAAACGACCACCGTCGTCGTCAAGATCGCTCCTGCCATTGGCATCAGACCCGTACTCGAGCCTGCCGACACACCACGCCCTCATTTCAGGAGTGTCTCCATTGGTAGAACTAGGAAAAACTCCCATTGTAGTATCATAATCAAATCTTTCTTTACCTTCTGCAAAAATATAATCCGTATAATCATTAAGTAATCCCTGATCTCTTGCTAAAACTTTCCATACTGGATGAGCTTTAACATCTTCTCTTGACATCCAATTTCCAGTTTTTCCAAGCTTATCCTTCTTAAACTCTTCTCCTTGCAAAATACCATAGGCTTCAGGGGTTACAATTAAAGCCCCACCATTTCTATGAGTATCCGGAGTCATATTTCTTAAATCTTGAGAATCTAAAACAATTTTAACTCTTCCATCAGGATGATAAACCGCAGCATCTCCAGTATCAAAATAATTATCCATCCAAGCAGATTTAACTTTATCATCAGAATTTCTAACATCAAGCCTTCTTTGCATTAATCCGGCAACAGACATAGGGACCCTTCCATCAGCTACTAATTTTTGCATTTTTTCAGTATTTCTTCCATCAAATTCCTGATATGCTTTTCTTGATGTATTTAATTTTAATGCCATTTTATTTTTCTTTTTTTAATTTATCAATTAAAGTTTTAGTTAAACCTGAAAACCCAAGTTCTTCTAAGGCCCCACCAATTTGGTCTGGATTATAAGCCCTAACTCTTTTATCTTCAGTCGGCTCACCAAGCGCCTCCGGCGCTATACCGACGAAACGACCACCGTTGCTGTCAAGATCGTACCTGCCACTGGCATCAGACCTGCCCCCGAGCCTGCTGACAAACCACGCCTTTAATGTATTCTCATCCGGCAATGAATCTCCTAAATAAACGGCCATATTTGTCCCTTGCTCAGTTTTAGCCCTAACTTGGGCTTCATATTCTTTTAATAAAGATTCGTCTTCTGCAAATTCAGAACCAACCATATTTGGATCTCTAGCTAAAATTCTCCAAGTTGTCTCAGCTAATGCTTGTTCTTGATTTAGATATTCTCCAGTTGTTAATTTATCTCTTGAAACTTTTATTCTCCCTCTTTGTCCTAAAGAGGTTATACTTTCTACTACAGCCCCCCTATTAGAAGCTAAATTTTCAGGCGTTATTAATTCCAACGCTTTTCTTCCATTTGGAGTTACTTCTCCTTGGTTATTTGTCGCCAAAAGAAAGTAAACTTCCTTATCATTTCCTTTAGGATAAACGATTAAATCTGAAGTATCAACCCAGGAATTCCACAAATCTGGAAACTCTTCTCCTTGCTGTAATCTTGCTTTCATCAGTTGAGCAGTAGACATCGGAACCTCTCCAGCCCTTAAAAGTTGGGGCATTCTATCTACATTTCTTCCGTAATGCTCGTTCATTCCTTTTGGTAAGGTTATCATAGTAGATTTTATAGAAAAAAAGACTTTTTAAACTTTTCTATAGCGTTACTCTTTATTAATGGTTACACCCTTAACTTCAAGTTTTTAACCCCACATCGCTGCAATGTGTCATTTGGCCATCGTCAGCGGCCCGCGCATCGAGGAAACCTAGGCGGTTTCCTAGTACCTTCCCTTCCTTTGCGGAAAAGCGATTTCTAAATGCCTCCGGGGAAATCGCACAATTTTTAAAGATTAGTTTTCTTCCAGGTTTATGCCCCCGAAAAAATTAACAAAAAAAGAAGCGAGAAAAGAAATTGAAAATTTCTTTAAAGATATAAAAAATAAAACGCAGAAGGAAGTTAAGAAAACAAAAAACCTTGCGATGTCTTTCAATATTCCTCTAAAAGTGAAGAGAAAAACTTTTTGCAAAGAATGTTTAACTCCTTATTCTGGGACTGAAAAGATTAGGATTAAAAATGGGGTGAAGAGAATTGGGTGTTTAGGGTGTGGAGAAACTTCGGGGTGGAAGATTAATTCTTCTTGAACTTTCCAACCAATTCAATTAAATCTTCTTGGCCTAAGAAAACAGACCTGCAACACATTCTTTTCAGTTCCAAATCGTCTAGAATCTTTCCAGATTTTTCACCTTCGGCTAATCGCTTTTTGTATTCTTCCCATAGTTGCCCTATGGGTTTGCCACATCCGAAACATCTAACTGGAACTATCATATAATTAATCCTTTGGGAGAGTTTTTAAAGGTTTTGCTGTGCTCAGAAAGAGAATTATCTTCTATTGTGCTTTCTAGCCTTTCTTTTCTTCCAGCCCCATTTTATTACTAAGAGTAAAATAAGTGCAATAAACAACCAAAACCAAATTGACATTCCTGAAGATTGGCCATTATCACCAAAATAATCCGGGTTGAAAAATGTTGTTTTCTCTATAAATCTCCGCTCGTTAATTGTATCTGTATAAAAAATATCAAGGGTGATTTCCCCTCTGCTCGGAACTGCCTTGAAATCAAAAGTTGTTTCTTCATTGCTATCTAAACTCCCAACAACATTCCTTGGAGTCCCTTTAAGCTTTATATTTTCTTGTTCCGGGATTTCTACAGTAAGAGCTTCAATGTCGCTCTCTCCGATGTTTAAAATCTCAAAGGTTATTTCATTTGTGGAAGGATTGTAATCTTTAACCGAGACCTCAAAATCAACTCTTGCATCTTCGATAGTTATATCAAATCTCTTTGAGATCACAAAATCAGAAGACGCATCCCCTGGAGCATATTTGACATCAAGGGTATTCTCCCCTTCTAAAGCATCTTTATCTACTCTTATTCTGTACGGAATGTTCCAAGAGCTCTGAAAGTTTTGGACAAAAGTGTTTCCTGAGATTTCTTTTTGATTTTCTGCTGAAGAATCAAGTGAAAAGGGGTATGCCTCTATAATTTCAAATTTTGCCCCATTACAATCTGAATTGCTAGTGTCAGATAATTGGAAAACGACCTCAACATAATCTCCTGGGGAAACAGGGTCTGGATCTTGATTGATTAATGTTGCGTCCAAGTTGCACCCCGTTCCAGCTTCTGCCGATACTGAAACTAAAGATAAAACTAGTAAAATCGCTAAAGCAAAGCAGAATACATTTTTCATCTCTTTTAGTAAAGTTTATAATTTAGCTATTATTGATATGCCTGGAGAGTTTATAAATATTATGAAAAATACAAAGGAGATTATCCGTTTAGAAAAAACGCAGAAGCATTATAAAATGGGGGAGACGACTGTAAAAGCTGTCGATGGGATTGACATTACTATTAAGGAGGGTGAGTTCGTTGCGATTATGGGGCCGTCTGGTTCTGGAAAATCCACGAGTATGAATCTTGTTGGAAGTTTGGATGTTCCGACGAAAGGAAAGATTTTTTTAGACGGTGAAGATATTTCTAAGCTAAGTGAATCCGACTTGGCACAAATTCGTGGGAAAAAAATTGGGTTTATTTTTCAGTCTTTTAATTTGATTCCAAATTTAACGGTTAAAGAGAATGTCATGTTGCCTATGATGTTTCAAGGTACCTCAAAGGA
>CAZHMB010000023.1:0-9524 GCA_964533515.1 Candidatus Woesearchaeota archaeon
GGCGAAGTTTTTTTGTCCTGAAAGAAGTTTGTTGACAGATAATGCGGCCATGATAGCTTTTCTTGGAGAAATTATGTTTAATGCAGGAATATATGAAAAAGATATGGGGAAGATTGATATATTGCCTCGTCAAAGGATAGATGACATAAAAGTTTTATGGAAAAAACTTTAGGGTCGTAAAATCTAAAGATTTTCCGATGTGGTTGTTGGTTGGAAGTGAAAAGCTGGATACCGAATGATTTAAAAACCAAAAATCTTACTCATAATTATTCTAAATGCTTATTTAGAGGTTTTAATGGGATTAGGAAACGCGAACAAATTAATAAAAAATAGAAAGAATGCGCGATGGAAAAGTCGTAAGTATAAAGTGGCAACTCTTGGTCTTTATAAGAAATCTGATCCTTTGGATGGCGCGAATCAAGCTAAGGGAATTGTTCTTTCTAAATTTCAAAAGGAAGCGAAGCAGCCAAACTCAGCTATGAGAAAATGTTGCAGGGTTCAACTTACGAAAAACGGTAAACAAGTTTCTGTATTTATCCCCGGAAATCTTGCGCAAAAATTTATAGATGAGCACGACGAAGTTATGATTGAGAGAATTGGTGGAAAGCAGGGAAGAAGTAAAGGAGATATTCCTGGGATTAGATGGAAAGTTACAAAAGTAAATGATCAGCCACTTGATAGATTGGCAAGTGGAAAGATCGAGAAGGGTAGAAGATAATGAGTAGTCTCCTAAGAGAAGTTTATAGAAGAAGGGGAGAGGGAAGATCTCCTGCAGATCTGGAGGCTTATATGGCTAGAATAGTACGAGAAGGAATCAATGGGGTTTATGATTTTGTTACAGGGAAAAATCGGGGAGAAGATAAAAATTAAAATGGAACAAGAAATACAAGAAAACATTGCTGAAGAAATTCAAGAAACAAAAGTTGAAGAGAAGAAAAGTTTTCCAGAATTTAAAATATTTGATAAGTATGATCTTTCTGAGATTAAAGTTGAGGAACCCGGATTGAGGGGTGCGATATGTTTAGAGCCTAAATTGATTTTGAAATCGCAAGGAAGAAATGTTGAGAAAATGGGGAGTCTTAAAGTTAATGTTGTTGAGAGATTGATTAACAAAATTCCAGTTGCGGGGCATAGAAATAAGAAGCATAAGATTGAGATTGGAACAGCGACTGGAAAATATGATAAGAACACTATGATTGTTTTGAAAGCTTTTGAGATTATTGAAGAAAGAACGAAGAAAAATCCTGTTGCGGTTTTGATAAAAGCTATTGAAGCTGCTGCTCCTCGTGATGAGACAACTGTTATTGAATATGGTGGTGCAAGATATCCGCAGGCGATTGATGTTAGTCCGTTGAGAAGAGTTAATCTTGTTTTGAAAAATATATGTCATGGTGCTGGTGACAAAGCTTTTGGAAAAAAGAAAAAACTTTCGCAAGCTCTTGCTGATGAAATAATTATGGCTTCTGAAGAAAACGGTGAAAGTTTTGCTTTCAGAAAAAAGAACGAGGCAGAAAAACAGGCCGATAGTGCTCGGTAATTTTATAAACTCCTAAATCTAAGTATGATTATGAATAAAAATTGGTTATTGTTAATCCCCTCAATTTTGGTAACAATATTTCTCTGGAATATTTATGCTTTCACAAAAGTTGAATGTATTTGTTCATGGAATGAATGGGGGTTTATAGTAGTAACTATAGCAAGTATAATAGTCTTTTTAATTCAGGGGATTTTAATATTTGTGTTGATTAAAAATAAAAGCAAAAAAATTTATGTTTATTATGGTTTAGGGGTTGCAGTAAGTCTGGTTGTTTATATTGTAATAATGAGAACTTTCTTGGCTGTTTTAACCTGATATTTTTTATGTTCTTACTTTCTTTTTCATTTCGAAACCGTTAGGATAGGGCTCTGCTTATTTAGAATAATTTTATAAACTTCTACTTATCTAATATTCTATGGCAGATTTGAAAAAAATTAGTGAATTTGAATGGGAGATCCCAATGACGGGGAAGATGAATGTTCCTGGGAAGATTTTTGCTAGTGATAAACTCATTGAAGCGATTAAATCAGATAAGACTCTTGAGCAAGTAAGAAATGTTGCAATGTTGCCGGGGATTATTGGCCACAGTATAGCAATGCCAGATGCGCACCAGGGTTATGGTTTTAGTATTGGCGGGGTTGCGGCTTTTGATATGGAAAAGGGAGTAATAAGTCCCGGGGGAGTGGGTTATGATATTGATTGTTCAGTAAGATTGTTATCGACAAACATTCCCGTTGCCGAGTTTGAAAAAAAGAAAAAGGAAATTTTGCATAGTGTTTTTAGAAGCGTTCCTTCTGGCGTTGGCAGGGGGGGAAGATTTCAAATAACTTTTTCCGAATTGGATAATCTATTAAAAGGCGGGGCCGAATGGGCTGTTGAAAAAGGTTATGGCTTTAAAGAAGATCTGGAACATTTAGAGGACGGAGGAAAATTATCTCCTGCGGATGTGGAAGATGTAAGCAAAAGAGCGAAGAAAAGAGGAATAGGGCAAGTTGGGACCTTGGGTGCAGGGAATCATTTTCTTGAGTTTCAAAAAGTTGATGAAATTTTTGACGAAGAAACAGCGGAAAAATTTGGATTGGATAAAAAATTTATAACAATAATGATTCATTGTGGTTCAAGAGGTTTGGGACATCAAGTTGCGAGCGATTATATCAAATTGATGGAAGATGAATATGGTTTTGAAAATCTTCCGGATAGAGAATTGATAAGTGCTCCGATTCAATCTGAACTTGGGAAAAAATATTTGTCCGCTATGAATTGTGCTGCTAATTTTGCATTTGCAAATAAACAGATTATAACCGAAAATGTGCGAAAGGAAATGAAACATTATTTTCCTGATGCTAAGATTAAGACTGTTTATGAAGTTTGTCATAATATTGCTAAGATAGAAGAGCATTTAGTTGATGACAAGAAGAAGAAAGTTTGTGTACATAGAAAAGGTGCAACAAGGGCTTTTGAAGGGCAGCCGGTTATTATTCCGGGCAGTATGGGAACCGCAAGTTATGTTTTGGTGGGGAATAAAAAATCTGAGGAACTCTCATGGGGAAGTACGGCGCATGGTGCCGGAAGAATTATGTCGAGAAGTAAAGCGATGCATACTTTTAGAGGACAAGATATCCAAAAGGAACTTGCTGATAAGAACATTGAACTTGAAGCTGGAAGTTTTAAGGGAATTGCAGAAGAAGCCCCACAAGTTTACAAAGACATTGATGAAGTTGTAAAAGTCTCAGACGAATTGGGAATAGCAAAGAAAGTTGTTAGGCTTGTTTCGTTGGCGGTGATGAAAGGGTGATCAAACATCCAACACAACTTGACAAGTCCATTTGTCTTTCTCTTCTTTGACAAACATGTCATTGTAAGTTACTGCCTTTATGTCGTTTGTAAACTTGTAGTTTTTGTAATTGTCTCCGATTACTTCTGCCACAAGATTATTTTTTGTAATTTTTATATCTGTTATTTTTGATAAAACAAAGCCTTCAGTATCGAATAAATATAAAAATTCTTCTAGGAAGTCAAGAAGAACTCTTTCTGTTCCCCTGTTCTTAGATTCTATAGTGAGTTTCTTTTTTATTTTTGGTTTTATTTTGGTTTTTTGAGTTAGTGTTTCTTGAAAAGCAAGAGCTGAATTTTTGAATGCTTCTTCAATAGTTTTTCCAAAAGCTTGGAACTTTACATCAGCAGTGTGTTCAAGAAATTTGTAAGCTTTCATTTTGGATTATTTAACCCAACAGAATATTTTTAGTTGTCTTGGATCATACATGGAGTTATTCGCAGTTATTGCAACTGGTTTTGCATAAACATTTTGTTCAAGATATGTGTCCAGTTCACAGGACATATTCAAAGGGCAAATTTTTGAGGTGCAATTTAGATATTCTGGTGTACGGTTATTTATTTTTTGTTGGACTTCTACTGGAACTTCCGGATTATCGAATTTAACAGCCAGGATAGCATTTCTTAAGGTTTCATCGACTTGGATTTCCCTTAATATGGCATTTTCTGCTTTTAAAATTCTTGAAGATATTTCATCGTTTTTAATATTTGATCTCCCGACAAAAATTAATAGAACTGCCATGATTAATAAAATTGCTACAAACGCTTCTACGATTCTCATCCAACCCCTTTTTTCTTTGAACATTTTCATCTTACCAAACCTTTATCCCTAAGAATCCGAACTTTATATGTGTTTCTTTGTCGATATATCTTAGAGGTATTCTTTCCGAATATATGTTTTTTTCCGGAAGGGTGCTGTTTGTACTTATGATTGTTCTGTTTTCATATTCAAATGAAATTGCAAAATTGTCGCTTGTCGAGATTTCCAATTCTTTTTTCAAAGCCTCGTAGTCTGTTTCATATTTTTCTAAAAGTTCTAAAATATATGGTTCGAAGATATACTCTTCGGAATTTATCTTTTTTATTTTGTAACTGTCTGATGTCTGATTTGTACAATTGAGGGGCGTCGTTGGGTTCTCGAGAGTGTAATTGATGTATCTTATTTTAAAGTAATCTTCATCCAAACTCCAATTTAAGAGGGTGTTGTTACCATTAATTCTTTTGTATCTTTTTATGTTGTCGTTTTTGTCTGTTACTGTAAAATTCCATTCTTCATAATTTGTATGTAAGGGAATTTTGAGACATTCATAATCTTCAGTGAGATTTATCTCATAATTCACAACTAAAACTTTTTCTTGAAGTTCTGCGATAATTGTTTCTTGTACTATTTGAAGGAATTCTTCTTTTGAATTATCTGTTTTTAGAGAAGGTTGTAAGATTGAGATTAAATATACCAGAAAGGTTATAAAAACGACAAATGAAAGAATCATGCCGACATGCGAGCCCTTTTTTTGTTTGATCAATTTGTTTTTCATCCTATCTAAATATTAAATTTGCAATTACAAAAATTACAAATGACATTATAACAAGAGTTATTGAATGTTTTATCCCCCTTTTAATTGAACCTTCTGATAATTTTCCTATTGTAAGTCCGCTAAAAAATCCTTGTATTAAAAGTAAATAAAGGAAAGCATTGGATATTTCATCTTGATTGATTGCTTCCCCCGCTCCACTCCCTGTTGATAAACCACTTATAGCCGAGCTGTCTCCTATTCCTGATATCCCCGAGAGCATAGGGATTATTTTAAACTGCATAACTAAGATTATGAGGATAAATATAAAGAAGATAATGTATCCTTGAATTATTAATGTAGAGATTGCAGCTTTTCTTTCTTTCTTTAATTTTTCTGCAACGTTGATTGATTCCGCAACGGATTCTAAAATTTTCCCGATATCTCCTCCTGCTTGTTCTGCCTGGCCGATTAAAGTTAGGGAACGGGAAATAGTTTTGTTGCCCACATCCTTAGCAAAAGTTTGTAATGATTTTTTTAGGGGAATCCCCATCGAGATTTGGTTCGATAATTTTTTAATGTGCGGTGACAAAACCCCAAAAGATTTATCTTTGATATTTGTTATACTTTTGCTTACAGGGGTTCCTGTTTTTACACTTTCTGCTAGGCTTCTAGTAAATTGGAGGAACATATCTTCTTTTTCCGTTTCAATTTGTGTTTCTCGTATTATGGATATAACAAATGGTAAAAATCCTGTTATTAATCCTAAACCAAAGACAAGGGGGAAATATTTTGTCCCGTAAATAAAAAAGGAGGTTATGATTAGTAATGCGGATATTACTATCGCTGAGATGTGGTATTTTTGTATTTTCATTTTAAGCAGGGGGTTGTTTAAGATGCAGGAACATCAAAAACACGGCATTTATTAAAGTGATAGCTAAGACCATTACTAAGGATAACATGTTTGTACTTAATGCGACACCAAGACCAGAAACTTTCATTATGATTAATAGCAACATTAAGATCATTGGGGCTGCGATAACGACGCTGATGTAGATATCCATGAATGTTTCTGCGTATTTATTGTATTTTTCTCTTTCTAGTTTGTGATCGAATAATAAATTCTCTGACCGTTTGTCAAAAAAGTTCGATAGATCCCCTCCAGAAGTTATTGTTGTTGTTAGGCCTTTGTATAATTCTCCGAGTTTTGCGCTTGGGCTATTTATGGAAGCGTTTCTAAGGGCAGTTACTAGATCGGACCCATAGATATTAATTTCGTTTAGAAGTTTGATGAATTCTTTATTAAGTGCCGGATACTCTCCCGTTTTTAAAATTATTTCGAAAATCTTACTTTGATTCGGTAAGGAAGAGGAAATCGCGGCCATATGCATTACAGCAAAAGGCAATTCATTGTTAATTCTAATTTCATTTGATTTTTGTTCTATTGAAGGATAGAAATAAAAAAGCAAATAAGTTCCGATAGGGATTGCTGGGAGAAGCCAGATGACTATTAGAAATCTTCGTAGTAGTGATGTTTGGACAAGAGTTATAATTGGAAGAGTCCCGACTATATTAAAAAATAGAAAAAAGATCATCAGGAAGATTGCCACAAAAAAAGAGGCTAACGTTGAGAAAAACATCAAAGATAAATAACTAGGGGCAGGAATTTGCAAATTTGATCTAATCAAATCTTTCTTCAGGTTCCTAAATTTTCCTTCTTTTATAAATTTGATCGAATAATTGTAAAAAGTTTTTGAAGATAGTCTTAAATATTCGCTGGGTTTTTTGTGCGTTAATCTTTTTGATTTATCCTTCTTTCTGGATTTTTTGAATCTGTCAAGTGTTGAAACCTCTAAGTCTTCCATATCAGCATCTTTGTAATGGGTTTTTCTTAGTTTTCTTCTTTGAATACTCTTTTCTTTTTTACTAAGAATTTTTGGGATAATTCTTCGAGGAATCAGGGGTTTGTTTAAGTTTATTGGTTGTAAAAGCTTTGGAAGCTTTTTATTTGTTTTAACCAATTCATTTTTTAAAGATATTATGTGTTTTTTTATGAGGCTTCTTTCTTTTGGGCCCGAAGTGGTGTTTTTTTCATTTATTGATTGCACCATCTCCTTTAAGATTTTTCTCTCTTTTGCTAGTTCTAATCTTATCTCTGTGAAGTCTTCTATTGTTGAAGGGTCTTTGTGTCTGTTAACCATCTTATCTTGCTATTTTTTCAATTTTATTTTGAAAATTTAGAAAAGTTTTTTTTGCTTTATTGAATTCCTTGAGGTTTTCAGTGTTGTAAGCATGCTCTAATTTGTCTAAAACCTCGTCTAAAGAATCTACTATTTCCATTAAAAAACCGACATCACTTTCTTTCATTTTATACTCTAAAGTAGAAGAGAATTAGGATTATTAAAGGTTTTGGGAATTGGGTTTCTTGATTAGGACTAATTCTCTTTTTTAAAGCTTTTTTTTACGTATTCAATTAATTCACTTCCTTCAATTTTTATTGTTGATGGCCCCGAGCGAACGTAAAATTCTTCTCCGTTGAAACTTTTTAAGAAAACTGGAACACTACTTTTCTTGCAATAAACCTCTGTGATCCCTTTTCCATTGATATCAATTAAACGGATGTTTATCCTGTTCGCTAAATTTCTTCCTATTTTCTCTTTGATCATATTTGTTAGATGCAACAGAAATTTGTCCGAATTGGAAAATTTGTCGTGTTCTATTCCCACGATCTCTTTTTTATCTGATACTCCTATAAGCAGGGTTCCTCCCTCTGAATTTAGAAATCCCACAAGGGATTTTAATACTGAATGTTCAAGATTTTTATCTATCTGGTCGGTGTAAAGATTATACCTCAGAGTTGATTTAAACTCCATTTTTTCGCTTTCCCCTTTTTCTATTATTTTAACTATCTCTTCTGATGAATTCTCTTTTTTGAATAAATTTGGATTCGAGTTCATAAAGAGGTCTACTACTTTTGTTAATAAGAAAAACTTTTTTGTCATATAGAGCAATCCGATAAGAGTAGAGATTACGGCCCCAATAAGGACGTAAGAGAGAGTCATCATTGAGAAAAGATAAAGTCCCGAAGAGAGTTCATGTCCTAAAGCAAGTTTCAGATAAAATTTTAAGAGTTCAAGACCTACTGCAAAAGTCATAGTTAGATTAAATGAAAAAAGTAAGATTAGAGGATAATTCTTTTTAATCTGGTTACTTTTGTATAGAATTAATAATATTAAAAATCCTATAAAGCTTACAGCGATTCCAAAAGATATTGGGGCCAATATCCCTCCAACATTTCCCAAAAAGAGAGTTAAGATTGTGAATATGAATAAAAGGATTTCAAATCCGATGGGAATTGTGAGTTTGATGCTTCTTTTGAGAATTTGTGGGAGGAACAATAAGATTAAAAGAAAGATGTTCGCTGACATAATGTGCCAAAGGCTGTTGTATATTGAATTCAGAATAGAGATTATCAGGATTAGTTTTAATGCAATAGATATATAGTTTTTTAATTCAAGAGTCATTTTTATCCTTTGCCTAGGGGGGATTGGAACTTATTAAAGGTTTTGGGATATTTGGAGATGGGTATTAGAGTATACAAATTTTTAAGAAGGTATTTTTTCTAAAAGTTGTATGGTTGCTTTAGAAGAAGGGTTTGCAGAGGGGTATGAGAGATTAGAATATGCTAAAAGACTTGTTGAAGCTGCGGAATATTTTGAGGATTCTAATCCTGAAGCCTCAAGCGAACTTTATATTATTGCAGAGAGAATTTATTCTGTGCTAGGGGATAGAGAAAATCAAAGAGCGTGTAGAGATAAATTAGTTGAGTTTCAAGATGTAATGCTAGAGTTTTAATTTCCACTCTGCTTTTCATAATCTTCTTTGATTTCTTTCAAGGTTGAAATTGTTTCTGCTGTTCGGTCTGGCCGTAAGACTGTGAATCTTGGAAATCTTAAAGCGAAGCCAGAACTGTATGTTGGGGATTTTTGTATCTCTTGGTAAGTAATTGAGAGAACTATTTTTGGTTCTACTTCTAAAGTCCTGCCCGTTTCTTTTTTTATGAAAGGTTTTAATATTTTGGAGAGTTCTTCATAGGACATGCCTTCAGAAGATTTTTCTTTCAAGCCGGTTGAAACTTTCCCTATTTCCTTGTAAGATTCTGAAGTTTCATCGTAGCACGAAATTATGAAACTTGTTAACCAGCCAGATCTTTTTCCTTTCCCCCATTCTGCACCAGTTATGACTAAATCCAAATCTCTTTCATCAGGTTTTATTTTTAACATGTGGCCGACTCTGCTTCCGGGTTGATAAATTGCAGAAAGGTTTTTCATCATTACTCCTTCTTGGTTGTCGTCTAAAGCCTTAGCATAAAATTCTTCAGCTTCTTTTTCATCTGAAGTTATTATCTGTTTTGATGAAACAATTTTGTAGGGTTGATCTTTTATTATTTTCCTTATTAATTCTGAACGTTCTTGGAAAGGTTTGTCTAATAATGTTTTCCCCTCGTAGAATATTATATCGAAGACGTTTATTTCAATAGGTAACTTTTTTTGTATTTCTTCGATGTTGTGTTTTCTTTTTATTCTTTGAGAGATATCTTGGAAAGGTTTGTATTCTTTTGTTTTTTTGTCGAAGCCTATGGC
>CAZHMB010000024.1:0-9494 GCA_964533515.1 Candidatus Woesearchaeota archaeon
TGAATGCTGGGACCCAGGTTCGAATCCTGGCGGGGCTATTGATTCGAACCAAGGTTTGATAACCTAAAGGTCACGAGATCCTGGCGAACTAGGGAAAGGAAAAGGCAAAAAGAGTTCTGGTAGATGAAGATGACGAGAGTAAAAATAAATCAAGGAGATAGGCATTACAAAAAAGGTTTTGATAGTGAGAGATATAGTAATTGCCTAATAAGTTTTCAGCAAGGCGTGAAAGCTAGGGATCTAGAAGGGGTGGAAGTTAAGACACCAAGTTCGGGAAGGGAATTGTTTGTTCCAACGTTTAATCTTTTGGGGGTAATACCTTACAACCCGGTTTTGCAAAGGCGTTTTCTAAGTTCTCCTGGAGAACAAAGATTAGAGGCTTTGCCAGTAGTTAGAAATTCGTTTTCAGATAGATATTTTGGAGGGAAATCTTTAGCTCTTGTTCCGGGAGAAGTTGAAATGTCGGGAAGAGGGGTTAGTATTTATCCCGGGGTCCAAGACAGAGATTGCGAATGGGGATTCAAGACTTCTGGAGGGAAAGTAATCCCCGCGACATTAGTTGTTTATGATTCTTTGCTGGAAGGATTTTTTACGGAGGAGGAAGTAGGAAGAAAAATACGCTTAGAAAATTCCACAGTGATAAGTGAGGAAAACGGGTTATCTATTGCAAATTCTCTTAGGGGCTTTTTGAAAGGACCTATGATGGCATACGTTCGGGGGGCAACAGGAGCATTAGAAAACTGTGGGCAATTTGTATTCAGACAAGGGGCTTGGGGAAGATACCAAAAGATTATTGGAGAATTAGAAAAAAGATTTGGGATAAAAGTTCCCAGAAATCCAAATAATTTTGCTTTTGAATAATTAATGTTTATATCTTCCTCTTGATTCAACCTTTTTGAGTTGTTCCAAAACTTTTTTATCTTTATAATTTTGAAGAACTTGTTGAAATAATCCTTTCCAGTTTTTGAAATGTTTTGCTTCAAGTGCTTGTCTCAGCAAATGTAAATCAACTGCGCGATCTTCTGGTTTTTCAGATCTGAAAGCAAGTCCGAAATCTATGAAATAAATTAAGAAAGATTGCTCCGCGCCAGTCTTGCGACAAGGCGCTCCGCTTAACTCAGTCGCCTTTGGCGAAACTAATGGGGAAGAATCTTTAATAAATTTAGTAGAAGGTTGCTCTAATTTTTTTGTTGATACGGATGTCGGAACATAAATCATATTACTTGTTGTTAAATCTCCGTGGATAATTCCTAAGCTGTGAAGTTCAAAGATGTTTTTTCCAATTTGTTTGCAGATTTGTTTTTGTTCTTTTAATTGAAATTTATCGAGATTTGTTGAGAGTTTTTTCCCATTGATAAATTCCATTTTGATTTTCCTAGTTTTTTCATCTGATTCTATAATCTTTGGAACATTTATTTTTTTTGAAGCAAGTTCAATAAGTTTTGCTTCGTTTCTTGTTCTTAGTTTGCGGATTTTATCGTCTAGTTCTTTTATTCGATAAGATTTTTTTATACGGTGTTTTAGAATTTGATTTTCTGAAGTGAGAGAAATTGTTGCTTCTGCGCCTTGTGAGAGAACCCCCTGTTTCTCTCGCGCTCTTTCCTCGAAGTGCGGTAGGGCGACTTTTTTATTTGCCTCCGCAGAAAGTCGCGAAGAGGGGATTATTTTTGATTTCATTTTTTTGACAAATACCTATTTTTTAAAATATTTATTATTAGGAGAAAAACGATAAATATACAAAGAAAAAGTAGGCCTTGCCAAAAACTTCTCCCTGTTAGGGAATAGAAAAGTCCAGCGATTGTTGCAAATGTAAGAAATTTGGCCAAATCGAATAGTGTTTCAGACATATCAACCCAAAAGTTCTCTTTCATTTTACTTAAATTTCATCTTCTTCGTCTTTCCGAATTTTTTCATCAGCTTCTGAAGTTGTTTTTGGTTTAGTCCTTGACTGGGATCGATGCCTTGAAGGTCTGATGCAGATTTTGTCAATTCTTGAAGCATTTTGTATTGTTTCAATAATGCTCTGACGTCGCTGTTGTTAACTCCCGAGCCTTTTGCGATTCTGTTTATTCTACTAGTTTGTTTTTCAAGAACTTCTGGGTTGTTTTTTTCTTCTGGAGTCATTGATTTTAAAATGTGTTCCCATTTTGCTATCTTGTCTTGCTGAACTGAGAGTTTGTCTTCTGGAAGTTTATCTTTTATCTTTCCCATTCCAGGAATTAAATCTTTTATCTTATCGAATCCGCCTATTTGATTCATTGATTTGACTTGTTCAACAACATCACCCAAAGTTAATTTCCCCTCTGCTAGACGTTCTTGAATTTCTTTTTGCTTGTTGATGTCTGTTACAGAATGGATTTTTTCCATCAATGCTGTTAGATCGCCCATTCCTAAAAGTCGTGAGAGGAAAGCTTCAGGGTTGAAAGGTTCGATATCTTGAATTTTTTCACCTGTCGTTATGAAATAAACTGGGGCTTTTGTTTCAGAGCAGGCTGTTAATGCTCCACCCGCTTTTGCAGTTGAGTCCATTCTGGTTATAATAACTCCTGAGATTTTTAGGGCCTCTTGGAATTGTGAGGCTTGATCTTTTGCGGCTTGCCCAATATCTGCAGGCATAACCAAAATTATTTCTGTAGGAGAAATTTCTTTGTTAAGAGATTTTATTTCTTTGATCAAACCTTTGTCGAGCGCGTGACGGCCGGCAGTATCTACAAGAAGGGTGTCGTATTTTTCTAATTCTTTGTTTTTGTCCAAGGTTTTCCATATCTTTAAAGCATCTTTTTCATCGAAGTCAGTAAGGCATTGAACTTTTGCTTTATCGGCCATTTGTTGCAATTGCTGTTTTGCGGCAGGTCGGTGAACATCCAAACCGACAACGGCAACCTTGTGGCCTCTTTTGCTGTAGTAATTTCCGAGCTTCGCAATTGTTGTTGTTTTTCCAGCACCGTAAAGCCCGATGAACATAATTCTGTTTTGATCTTTTTTTGAAGTCTTTGCTTTAGATTTTTTAACTTCTTTTAATTCTAAAGTTTTTTCTTTTCCTAATATTGAGACAAGTTCGTCATGAAGAAGTTTGATAAGGTGTTCTTTTTTCTCGATTCCTTTTACTCTCTCGTCCAGTGCGGTTTTCTTTATTTTTTCAGAGAGTTTTTTCACAAGTAAAATGCTGACATCTGCTTCGATTAATGCTCTTTGAAGGTCTCTAACTATTTGGTCAACTAGATTTTTATCGAGAAATATGGCATTCGCTATTTTATCCGTAGTTTTCCTTAATACACTTCCTAATTTCTCTAACATGAAATTAGTAGAATTAGGTCATTTTTAGGTTTTTTGGTTGTTGAATTCTAGAATATAAATTTTTAAAAATAGAAAGAATCTATATGCTCTATGAGAGATTCTGGTTTGGAAGATCTTGAAAGTTTTTTGGAAGTTAATTTAGATGAAATCTCTCCTTTAGCAGAAAATTTGAATGCTGCTCGGAGGAATTTTGCTTCGGCTATGCGAAGAGGAGAGGGCGATGTTGCGGGAAGATATTCTAAGATTTCTTATGACCTTTACAGAAGGATCTTAGAGGAACCTGCAGATGCGAAAGAAGGCCTTTTTATTGCCTGGTTGAATTTTTATTGTGCTGCTATAGAAAAAGGAAAATATTCTGTGGCGGGCAAGACGTTGGAGGATTTGAGATATTTCCGAGATCTTTTTGGCAGAGATGTTTTAGATATTTGGAATGTAAATCTTTCAGATGCTGAAGAGATTCGGATTGCAGCAAGTTATTCAAAAGGAGATTCGAAATATTACGATGAAGAGGATTTTCAATAAATTTAAAATCAAAAGATTACAAGCCTAATTTCTCAATAAATTTGTCTTTGCCGAATCGAAGAAACCTAAGCGGTTTCTTAGCAACTTCCCTTCTTTTGCGGAGAAGCGATTTCTAATTGCCTTTGGCGAAATCGCGTGAGCAAAGATAAATTCATAATCCTAATTTCTCAATAAATTTGTCTTTGCTGAATATTTCTAAGTCTTTGTATTCTTGACCTGTGCCTAAGAAAATTATTGGCTTATCTGTTACGTAGCCCACAGATAATGCTGTTCCGCCTTTTTCGTCTATGTCCGATTTTGTCAAGATTATGGCGTCTATTTTTAATGTCTCATTGAAAGTTTTTGCTTGCTCGGTTGCATCGTTTCCAGTTATACTTTCTCCAACGAAAATTTTAAGATTTGGACTGCAGACTCTTGAAACTTTTTCAATTTCCTGTAAAAGATTCTTTTCAGTATGCATTCTCCCGGCCGTGTCGATTAAGACAACATCAAGTTTGTTTTTTTCTGCGTATTTTATAGCATCGAAACCAACGGCTGCAGGGTCGCTTCCGTATTCATGGGCAATCAGTTTTATTTTTAATTTGTCTGCATGGACTTTTATTTGTTCAATACTTGCGGCTCTGAAAGTATCTCCTGCGGCCATCACAGAAGATAATTTGTTTTCTTGAAGTTTGTTCGCAACTTTTGCTAGAGAAGTTGTTTTTCCACTGCCGTTTATTCCGCAAAACATCACTATATATGGTTTTTCTGGATTTTCTTTTTTGAATTCTTTAACCTTTGAGATTAAATCAAATGGTTCAATTAAGATTTCTTTTATATTCTTTTTGAGGGAGTTATTTATTTCTTCTTCTAACTTTTTTTTGCTTATTGGTTTGCCGACTATGTCTGCTTGAACTTCAGAGATTATTTTTTCCGAAACTTCAAGAGCAACATTGTTCTCTAATAAGAGCATTTCAAGTTCGTCTTTGTAGTCATCGAAAATCTCTTCAGAGATTTTTACTTGAGTTGCCTTTTCAGTTATTCTTTGGAATAAAGATTTCTTTTCTTCATCTTTCTTGAGAGGAAATTCATCTTCTTGTTCTTCTTGAGGTTCTTTAATTAATTCTTTTGTAGCTTCAATATCTGGTTGAAATGTTTTGTCAGAAGCTTGAAATTTTGTTATAGGTTCAACAAGTTTTCTTGCTTTCCCCTTCTTTTCAACTTTCTTTTTTGGCGCTTTTACTTTTTTTGGTTTCTTTTCGGGCTCAGCTACTTCTTCTTTTGCAGTTTTCTTCGAAAGGCTTTTAGTCCAATTCTTTAATTTTTCTTTGAGTTTTCCAAACATTTTGATTATAGTAAAAACGCTTTTATTTTTTCTATAGAATTATCTATATTGAAGAGTTTATAAAAATTGGGATTATTCCTTTACCGCAACGCCGTTAAGGTTTCCTTCTTTTGTTGGCCGGTTTGTTATCCTTACTTTTCCAGAAGCAGTTTCAACTATCGCGCCTTTTGTGATTATGTTTTGTCTTGCTAAGAAACGGTTGCTTGGTGTTTGGAAAACGTTCTTTATTTCCTGCTTTGTTATCTTTTTTCCATCAGTAACGTTGACAATTTTTCCTTGTAATAGGAATGATTTTTTGTTCTTTCCTCTTGTAGCTTTTGTTTTTCTCTTTTCATCACCAAGTTTTACATTATTTTTTTGCCCGGCTATCTCGAAAAGTTTTTTCTTTCTAGGTTTTTTGTATTTTCCGCCTGATGCTTTTTTCCCTTGTTTCATATTAAAAGTGCTGATTTTTCATTTAAATACCTTTCGTTGGGATTATCTATTTCTCTCGAAAGATTTATATATCTTTTTAGAGTCCCTTATTCATAAAATGAGGTGCAAAAGTATATTTTTAAGTTTAGTTGTTGTTGGATTTTTCCTTTTCTTTTTTGGGAATATTTCGGCATATAGTAATGAGTCTATCCAAGCTAAAGCGATTCTTGAGCAGGCTGAGCAGGCGACTCAGGAAATGCAGGCTCGAGGAATTCCTGTCAACAGGGCCAACGAATCTTTGCAGGAAGCAAAATTGATTTATTATTCTCAGTTTGAGCTTGAAAAACTTTTTAAGAAATATGATTATTCTTTGGTTGTTGAGCATTCACAGGAAGTTTTAGATATAAAAGAGATGGCATTCAAAATAGATGATGAATTAAAGATTTTTTTAAGTACCTATAATTCGATAAGTGAAGAGACTAATTTGAGTGGAATGCAGGGGGAATACGACGCTGTTTTGATTTCTTTTGAGGGGGAGCGATTTGAAGATGTTGAGGATTTGATAGATGCTGCTTACGAAAAGCTTTCAGAGGTACAATCGAGGCAGACAACTTTGAATATATTCTATGAAACGACTTCTAAAACGCTGAAAAATTTCTTTAAGGAAAATTGGATTAAGTTGTTTGGGGGTTTGATAGTTATTGTGACCCTCTTTTTTATCTTTAGTACGGGTATTTTAAGATTAAGGACTAAGTTTAAAATTCTTGCCCTTGTTAATCGAAAGAAAAATCTTGAGGAATTGATTAAACAGTCACAGAAAAAATATTTTAAGGAAGGAGATATCTCCGAGAGGGAGTACGAGATAAGGATTCAAAAATTTTCTGAGATGATAAGGGACATTAATCGGCAAATCCCTTTATTAAGAGAAAATCTTTCTAAATTAAAACTAAGGGAGAAAAAGATTAATCCAGGAAAAAAAGAGCCCGTGAGAAGAGAAAAGAAGCAGAAAAAAATAAAGTCAAGACCGATCAAGAATTCAAGGAAAGTTTTAAAAAAATTAGGGCATAGGGGAAAAAAGAAGGGTACTCCTGTGGCAAAAAATAAAAAGAAACTAAAGAGAAAACTTCGAAAGAAAAAATAATTTTTTTATTAAATATTCTTATTTTAGGTTAGATTAAATCCCTTCTGTTTTTTCTTAAGTATTTTATTGGTATTTATTACAATCCCTTTTTTATCAACTATTTTTAATTCTACAATTTGTCTTTTGAAATTTGATCCTCTCATTTTCAAAATCTCAATTGCTGAACTTCTGTGCCCGCTATCATAGATAACATTATAGATTACTATTATGCCGTCTGAGAGAAACGACACAGCTTCACCTTGTTCAATAAATGTTGTTCCTACGTGAGAAGGGCTCGACACTTCTCTGATTAAAAAATTTGTTATTTTGTTCCTTTCTAAGTATCTGAATAATTGTTCCATATAGACTCTGAATCTGCTTTGTTGCCCCGAGAATGCGCTTGCTATACTGGTTAGGGAGTCAATAACTACAAAATCTGGTTTGAAATCTTTTGGGAAGAATACGGGATCTACTTCAATTAGAAGTTCTTTTTTTGCTTCGCTGAGCAAGGCTTCAATAGATCTTGAGACATCAATTGCATCGAATCTTTTAATCCTTAAAAGTCCCTTTTTTATATATTCTTTTGGTTTCCATTTAAAATTTTCCATGTGGGAAATAAGATTTTCTTCTGGTTCTTCAAAGCTCATGTATAAACCTTTTTTACCTTGTTTGCAAAGTTCATTTAAAGTTGCAAGGCAGAAAATGGTTTTTCCACTTCCAGGACCACCTTCGACCAAAACTGCAGCCCCCTTTGGAATTCCTGAAGCCTTTTCAAATAATGAGTCGAATCCTTTCATTCCTGTTTTGATATATCTTTCTTCATAAGATTTTTTATCCGGGATTTTTTTCTTTTCGGGGCGTTTATCTAATGGTTTTTTCAGAGGTTTTACAATTTTCTTTTCAGGATTGGGTTTCTTAACTGCTTTCTTTTCTACTACTTTTTTCTTAACCATCTTTTTCACAGCTTTTTTCTTCACCGCCTTTTTCTTAGCTACTTTTTTCTTAACCATCTTTTTTAACTAAAATATAAAAGAATGTGTTATTTAAAAAGGTTTTCTTTTTGTTGTTGTGGTTTAGGTAGGAAAATAAAAACATTTATAAGTCTTATTTTATATGTGTGTTTATCCGTAGCATTAATAGTAGGATTAATGGTCGGATTAATAGTAGGATTAAACTTATGATTGTTCATAGTAAAAAGATTGTTGATTTTGTAAAAAGAGAAGGGGTGATAACAAGTTCTGAGCTGGCTAAGTTTTTGGGTGTTAGTTGGAATACAGCGGAGAAATATCTATTGGAGACTGCTTTAGAGGGTAAGATAAAAAAAATTAAAAAATTAAAAGTAAATTTATGGATGATAAAATGAAAAGTAAATCAATAAAAATAATTTTTAGTTTAATCTTAATACTTGGAATAGTTGCTGTTGTCGGTGGAAGTTTATTAGATCTGACTTTTAATTCTTCGGACGATTCAATTAGTATGCAACATAATAGAACAGAGAATACAAACTCATCTTTAGGAGTTCGCTTAGACGCACCAATCTTATTCATGGATTTTAATAAAGCACCTGAAAGTCCTTTAACAGGATATACAAATGTAGGGGCAGGAACATATGTTCAGGATAATTCATTGTTCAATAACTTTGGAGCAATGTCTGGGATGAATGGAAGTTATTTTGTTGATGGACAAGATGGAAATGGTTTGGAGTTTGATGGTGTTGATGATTATGTAGATGTTGGGAATGATAGCAGTTTAAATATTAACGGCAATCTTACAATTGGTAATTGGATTTATCCAGTCAAGAGTGCTGATGCTGCTATAATCTCTAAAAGATATGATAATGGCTTTTCAGGTATAACTTATGAATTAAGGTATACATCAACAGGAAATATTAGATTTTCTTTGTCAAGTGGAACTGCTTGGATTTGTGATATAACTACTACAAGTAACAATGCTCCAATAAATACATGGACTCATGTAATCGGAGTTTATAATGGTACAAATTGTTCAATCTATATTAATGCTGATGAGGATTTAGTTGGTGCAGGAACTGGAACAATAAATACAAACACAGGAGATTTTGTTATAGGGACTTTTTCAACTGCTTCAGGACAAAATTTCAACGGCACAATAGACGACGTCCAAATATACAACTGCTCATTAAATGCGTCTGAGATATTGGCGATGAATAATACTCCTGGTTATGAGGCGACGTGTCCTGGTGCGGGTTCAATAGTAAGTCATTGGGATTTGAATGAAAGTTCAGGAACAAATGCAGAAGATAGCGTGGGTGTTAATAATGGAACATTAACAAATTATCCAAGTGATTCTGTTGGGACTACTCCTACTTGGAATTCGAGTTGTTCTGGGGCGAATAGGACTTGGGGAGATGATGGATGTTATGAGTTTGATGGTGTTGATGATTATGTTGATGTTGGAAATTTGGGCACAGAACCTACGAGTGGAGCTATTTCAATGTGGGTAAAACCCACCGTCGTCTCCAATCAAGATAATATTTTTGATACAGATTATTCTAGTAGTAATAATGGTATTAGGGCAGAAATTACTGCAACAGGGGCCATTGCGTTTGTAATTAATTATGCAGCTGCAGAAGATTTACATACTACAACTGAAACATTATCTGCAGGAGAATGGACTCTACTTACTATAACCTGGGATAAAAGTAATGAAGATTTTTCTGTATACTTTAACGGGGTACTAGACATAAACGAAACACAAAATAATTGGTTGGGAAGCATACCCCAATTTGTTATTGGAACTGGTTTTTCTAATTCAAGGGAATTCCCTGGCTCAATAGAC
>CAZHMB010000025.1:0-9232 GCA_964533515.1 Candidatus Woesearchaeota archaeon
TAGTAAGACGGTGAATCTTCCGAAAGAAGTTAGCGTCGGGGAAATTGAGAAAATTTATATGGATGCTTGGAAATATGGTTTGAAAGCCGTTGCGCTTTATAGAGATGAAAGTAAAAGATTTCAACCTTTGAGTTTTAAGAAAAAAGAAAAGTCTTTGGAACAAGAAGGTGAGAAGCAAGTTATTTTTGAATCGAAACCAGTTAGGACTAAACTTCCCAATTCGAGAGCTTCATTGACGCACAAGTTTCAGATTGCTGATCACGAGGGCTATTTGATTTTTGGTCTTTATCCCAATGGCAAACCGGGAGAATTATTTATTAACATGAGTAAAGAAGGAAGTACAATTGGGGGTTTGATGGATATTGTCGGGACTTTGGTTTCTATTTCATTGCAGTATGGTGTTCCTATGGAAGATTTGTTGAAAAAGTTTAAACATCAGAAATTTGAACCTAGAGGAATTGTTTTTGATGGGCATCCAGAAATTAAAACTGCGGAATCTTTGATAGACTATATTGGGCAATTTATGGAAAAAACTTTCTTAGATGGGCACCAGAATATGGAGGCTTATCGTCATTTGAATAATGATTCTCCTGAACCTAAACTGGGAGATGAAGATCTTCTTATAGGTGAGAGTCCAGATGTGGAGTCCGAGGTTTTTGAAGACGAACTTGGAGGGTTTTGTAATGTTTGTGGGACACAGATGATTAAGAAAGGACATTGCAACGAGATTTGCCCGAAGTGCAAACATCATAGTCAAAGTGGTTGTGGTCAATAGAGCATAAAAGTTCAAAACTGGCTTTGCCAAGTTTTTCACAGAAAACATTTGATAATGCAAATAAAATTTTCAGATACTGGGCAATCGATCTACATTTTATTAAATGAAGATAATATTAAATTAATTTTAAAGTAAAACATGGATGAGAAAACAGAAGATTTTATTAAAAATCATGCAGACCGTGTTGTAAGAGAATTTAGTTTTGCTAATCAGATAAAGAAAAATCCAAATGCGTGTCCTTGTTATCAGATGGGAAAGTCCTGTCATGATTTGGTTTTAGATAAAGAGAAGCATAATTGTTTTTTGTGTTATTGTCCTTGGTATGATAATTCAAAACCCGAAGGTGGTTGTAAAAAAGGAAATCTTTTGGGAAAAGGAAAATGGTTTTACAGCGAGAAGCTGAAAAGTTCTGAAAATAGCGAAGGGAAAGTTTGGGATTGTACTGATTGTAGTTATCCTCATCAAGAAAAAGTTGTTAGAGAGTTTTTGGAGAAGATGTTTAGTGGTGAATTGGAGAAAGATTTTTGATAGGGGGTTTAGTGGTGAGATTGATGTTGGGGAGTGAGGAGAATTTTTAAAAAAAAAGGAGTGGGGTATTTTTCTTATCTTATTCCAAACTTACTTTTTTTTAGCATTATTTAATAAATCAAATCTCCAAGAAACAATTGTCAAAAGAATAGAAAGTAACGCCATCTGGAAATGTATTTTTGCTCTAATTCCCCATAGAATATGTCTATCCATATCTTGATTATCATAAATTTGATATTGGAGTTTCTTGATTGTTTGCGTATCTTTCCATTCGTCCAACTCTGCTTGAGACATACTTTTATAATTCACAGGGAGAATAGCGACTGTATCTTCTAAATGTGTTTCAAATTGTCCATCAGCGTACTTTTCCCATACTGAACTTGCTTGGTATTCCGCAACAGATAAATAAACAAAATATGCAGAAACTAAAATTAAAATTATAGTTAAAGCTTTTATCTTTGATTTCATAATTTAAACAATATTTTAATACTTAAAAACTTATCTTTCTGGGAAATTGTAAATCGCTAGGATGTGCTCATTATCTTTTAACATTTTTTAAAGAATCAAGTTTCCAAGAGAGTATTGAAAGAAAGATAAAGATTATTAGGGAGATTCTATGTCTATAATAATCTGAGCGTGCACTGTTCATCCAGCTTAGATACATATTTAGCCTATAATTATGCGAATTTCTTTCAGACGTTTGTAGTTCTTTTAGAGATATTATTGTTTCTTGAGGTAGGGAAAAATCAATATCTACTGTCAAAGGTCCCGCATCTAAGAGTTCAGAATAACTGTTGTATTCATGATTATAATATATATACTGATTAAAGGTAAAATAAATAAGAACTATTGAAATAATAATGAGAATTATAGTTAAAGCACTTATTTTTGTTTTCATAGTTTTAACAATATTTTAATACTTAAAAACCTATCCTTCATAAAGATAATATGGAAAAAGACCGACAATCTGAATGGATGAATAGCTCTTTTGCATTTATGAATGTTGAAATGCTTTTACTCGGAGAAGTTCAAGCATTAGGAGAATTAGATATTGAATTGCTTGAAGAATTTTCTAAAATAAAAATTAATTCTAAGTTAGAAGAAGATTTAAAGGAAAAAAGAAGATATTTACTTCTTTCTAAACTTTGGATTTTAGGAGCTTACGAGTTAATTAGATTTTTTAATGACCTTAACAAAAAAAGAAGTCTATTAGATGAAAAAACAAAATTAAAACTTGGAGAAATTTTAACTACATTTACAAAGGTTAGAGTGCCTTTAGCTAAATTTCAAAAAGCGGGTAAAGATAAAACATTATATGATGGAGTTGCAGATTCTTTTATTGATTTAAATAAAGGTGTTGGATGGAAAGTTTATTCTCATACTAAAACTGAACTTAAAAAAGAAATAATTTATCGTAATGATTTAGGAGATTTATTATTAGGATTGCTAAAAGAAATGAAAAAAGACATTGAAAAAAGTGCCCAATAAATAATTTCGGCAAAGCCGATTATCCGTTTTCACGGAAAGCTCGCGCGCTATTTATTGTTTATTCTTTCACAGGTTGCATAACATATTCCCCGCGTGCGAAAACTTCATCCCTTCTTGCATCAACATTTTCAAGTTTGTAAATTCCTATGAATTGGTTTTTTGAAAAAGCTGTTATTAATTCTTTTCTAGTTTTTGTTAAATCCAAAACTACTTTATCTTTTTCCAAAATATCTTCCGCTAAAAGGGGTTTGCCGGTGTGTAATTTTTTTATTGAAGTTTTCTTAACTTGTATTGCTGGATGTAATTTAGAGACTATTTCCCCCGGGATTAAAATTTCTCTTAGAAGTTTTTCGTCTCCGTTTTTGTATTCTTCAACTGCTTTTTCAAAATCGTATAAGTTTACAGAATTTTGGAGCAAATTGTTATTCCCACTATCATCGTCTCCACTTTGTTTCGACGACCCGCCCTTGTTCCGCCCCTTTTCCCGTACCTCCAAATTAGTTAGCAATTTACTCTTATCATTAATTATCTTCTTTTTATCTTCGCTAAAAATCCCTGCATTTGTTCTCCGTAATTCTAACATATGTGCTCCGATGTTGAGTTCTTTTCCTAAGTCGTCGATTAGTTTTCTTATGTAAGTTCCGCCTTGGCATTTTACATTGAATAAAACATCTAAGCCGTTTTTTTCTAAAAGTTTAAATTCGTAAATTGTTCTAGGTCTTTCTTGTCTTTTGACTCTTGATTTTAAAGGCGGGGTTTGTAAAATTTCTCCCATAAATTTCTCTTTTATTTTTTTGTCGATTTCTTTTAGAGAAATTTCTTTATGTACCCTCATTATACCTACGTAAGTTTTGTCTTCACCAAGAAAAAATCCAGTGAGTTTACATGCCCTGTTTAATCCTATCGGAAGAACCCCTGTGACTTTTGGATCAAGAGTTCCGAAATGTGCGGTTTTTTTTAGTCCCAAAGTTTTTTTCACAAATGTGCTTACGGTGAAACTTGTTGGGCCTGAAGATTTATCTAGATTTATTATTGAAAATTCAAGGAGTTCCTTGAGGGGTTTTTCACTTTTTATTTTTTGAATGTTCTCGAAGAAACCCGCTGGTTTCTTAGCAACTTCCTCAAAGTCGGAACGGCGATTTCTAATTGCCTCCGGGGAAATCGCGCTAATATCTTTTATTTTTTGGATGTTTATTTTAGGCATTTTCGCATATAAAATTCTTTTTGTTTTTTATTTAATCTTTCTAAGCTGTATCTTAACATTGTTCTTGGCATTTTCTTATGATGTTTGTCTAGGAAGTTTGTTAAAGCTTTTTTGTCTTTCTTTCCAACTTCTCTGAGCATCCAGCCGGTTGCTTTATGAATTAGATCTTCTTTGTCTTTAAGAAGAAGCTCGGAGATCTTTAATGTGTCTGTAAAATCTTTTTGTCTTATGAAAATGAAAGTTGATATGATTGCAATTCTTCTTTTCCATAAGCCTTTGTCTTTTGCTAGAGCGTATAAGACATTTCTCTTTTTGTTGAGAAGATAGTTTCCAACAATATTTGGTGCTGTTAAATCAACTAAGTCCCAATTGTTAATTGCTTGGAGATGTGAAATATAAAATTTGTATATTTCTTTTTTTTGTTTATCTTCTGCTTTCTGAAATTGTTTGACCAGAATTAAAAGTCCAGTTAATCTTTCTTCGTGGAATTTTGAATTTAATAGATTTTCAATGTGTTTGATATTGAGATCTTTATATTTTTTTACAATCTCTCTTGTTTGTGGAACCATGACTCCTAAAAAGATATCTCCCTCGGCATATTGGCCTTTTCCTGTCTTGAAAAATTTTTCAAGAATTTGTTTTTTGCCTGGTTTTATCTTTTTTCTTAAGTTAGATCTTAAATGCGAGAGATTATTTTTCATGTAACTAGTTGAGCCAAAAGGTTTTTAAATAGTTTTATTCTAGTCAAAATATGACAGAGGAAAAACCTGAGATTGGTGAAGATGAAATGATGGACAAACAGGGGAAGGGCTCTTTTGGAAATCTTCTTAAGAAGTCCCGGAAAAATCCTTGGATGCCTGCGAGTGTCGTTCTTGCTATTTTGGTGGTGGCTCTTTTAATTGTAAGTTTTAGTTCAACTTCAAGCATATCTGAAAATGAGGCTGGAGAGAAGTTTCTTGATTTTGCAAATTCTAGGGGAGCAAATGCAAACCTAGTTAGTGTAGAAGATTTGGGAAGTGTATACAAGGTTGTTTTATTAATTGAGGATCAAGAAGCACCATTTTATGTGACAAAGGATGGTAATAATTATATCCCTCCAGGGTCTCTTATTTCTATGACCGGGGCTGTAGTTGATAATTCTGGAGCAGGTTCAGAAGCAACTGAGATTCCTCAAACTGAAAGGCCGGAAGTTGAATTATTTATTATGACTCATTGTCCTTACGGAACTCAATCCGAAAAAGGTTTTATCCCAGCGATTAATGAATTAAGCGATAGCATTGATGCTGAAGTTAGGTTTGTCCATTATTTTATGCATGCTCCTGAAGAAACTGAAACTCCAAGGGAAATTTGTATTAGGGAAGAACAAGCAGATAAATGGTTGGATTATTTGACTTGTTTCCTGGAAGATGGAGATTCAGCAAGATGCGTAACTGAAGTTGGTGTTGATGAAAGCGCGATGCAAGAATGTATTAGCTCTGGCAGGTCCGATGAATATTATGCTTCTGATTCAGAGTTAAGTGAAGGTTATGGGGTTGGGGGAAGTCCGACTTTGATTATTAATGGTCAGAAAGTTTCTAGTGGCAGGTCTCCAAGTGTAATGTTAGAAACTATATGTTCTGCTTTTACAGATTCTGCGAGACCTGCAGCTTGTGATCTTGAATTGTCAACTGTAAGCCCAAGCCCGGGATTTGGTTGGGATGGTTCTGGGACGGATAGCGGTGCACAGTGTTAGATTTTTAGAATAGGTTTCTTTTTGGATTACGCTGAGAAAGGTGGAAGATATTTGGGGTGGAAATAGATAGTCTAGGACAATAATTTTTATAAAGGGATTAACATAAATTATTTTTATGGGAGATAATTTATTGAGAGAACATTCTTCTGATTTACCTTATCAGTCTAATTTGGGTTGGCATTCTGAAGAGGGTGTTTTGGAAGCCCTTCAAAGATTAGAGGGGTTAAATGTTAATTCACAGGATTACTGGGAATTAAAGTCAAGATTAATTGAATGTATTTCCGGAAATGCCATTGAACAATTCTCAAGAGGTAAATATGATGCGGGAATGTTAACTAAAGATCATCTTGATGAAATAACTTTAAGATTATCCCGGAAAGAAGAAGAAAAGTCAGATAGTCCCCAAGAAGATTATTTTTAGTTCATTAAATATTCAACTTCGTCTTCTTCTAATCTGAGTTCAGATTGAATACTTGGGTTTTTTGCGATGATGTTTTTTATTATCGGGAATTCTTGAAGTGCTCTCTTTTTATTTGTGTGGGTTTTCGCTGCGTATTTTTCTGTTATTGATTTTTTCTTTGCAATTCTTTGATTGTTCATCCACATTTTTAAAATTCTTGTGGGTTTTTTGTAGGATGTGAAACCTGTTGAAGGAATTTTATTTCCTTTTGCTGATGAGATTCCGTAACTGAGGAAAAGATTTTCATAGACCATGAATCTCCAATATTGTTGTTTGTAAATTCTTCCTCTGAAAACATCTGTTTTGCTCAAGAGATCCATTGCTCTTGCCAACGCTTCTCCAGAATATTCTAAAGGAATGTTTTTTTCTACCCACAGGATTATCTCGTCCAAGTTCATGTTTACAGAATCGAAAACCTTTGAGGTGTCGGGGATTGGTTTTCCTTTGAAGACTAATTTTAAGGCATTGAAAATGCTTGTTTCTTTATTTCTTATATCGAAATCTATTTCTTCTGGATTTTCAACTTTCAATGCTGTTTGAAGATCGTTTATAGCGGCCCTCAAATCTCCTTGGGCCCTTGAGGAAATTTTTGTTAAGATTCCGTTGTCTAGGAATTTCCCCTCTACCCTTAAAATATTTATAAGAAGATTTTTTATGTCCATATAGTTTATCTCTTTTAGTTCAACAAGTTCGGTTATTTTTCTAAGGCCAGAGAATTTTCTGTTCCAGATGTCGTTTGCCGTTAGAATTATTGGATATTTTGAATCTTTTATAAGACTTATGAGTTCTGTTAAGCCTCCACGATCTACGGCAGAGATTCCGTCAACTTCATCAACGAGAATTAATTTTGATTTGTTTGTTAAAGATGTTTGTTCAAGAGATGGTTTTAATATTTCATGGAGTTTTCCCTTGTTTCTTAAATCGCTTGCGTTTAATTCAAATATTTCCAAATTGTTTTCTTTCGCAGCTACATGAACGATTGTTGTTTTTCCTACTCCCGGAGGGCCGTGTAAGACAATTGCTTTTTTATTTGCTAAAGAAAAATTTGCGAGAAAACTTTGAATGGTAGAAATGGCTTCGCCTTGTCCAACAATTTGTTCATATTTTTTAGGTCTGTGTTTTTCAGATAAGGGCATTTTGATTTATTGAATTTAAATTGTGATTTATAATTAAGGGATTAATTCCTACAAGCTCGTCTCTAAAAGAACAATTTGGTAGCGGATTCCATAAGAATATTTTTTTGTTCAATTCCCATGCTTTTACAATTTCCATAAATGTGGCTCCGCCGATATAATTTTTATTATTTTCTTTTTGAAGATTTAAGACCAGTAGAGCATCAATTTTTTTTATTTTTGGTTCATGTAATTTCATCATTTTTTGTTTGAATTTGATATGTTCTTCTTTGTCGAGAGATTTAAATCTTTCTTCTGCGAAAGGTTCTTCAAAGGAATTTGGAAGAGTTATTTTATGCCCCCTTTTTTCTAATTTTTCTTTTATTTCGGGAATTGCATTGTAGTGGTGTTTACTACATGCTATAAAAATTTTCATTTTGTTCTTTTCATCCATTCAAAATTTATTTTAGGATCTTTTGGATTAAAGATTTCAATAACTTTAAATTTTCCTTTTGTCCAAATTTTATTTTCTTTTAAGAAATGTGTGGCTTCTAATATTTTTATACCTGCCATGGGTCTTGAAAATTTCCCCTCCCCGGTTGTTACGAATAAAGGAATTTCCCCATTATTCCATTGGGGATCCTCCGATATATAATATAATCTTTGACCTTTTTTTAGAAATTCGTAGATTTGATTTGTTTCCAAGTTTTTGGGGATACACTCTTCCTTTTGTTGCGAACCTTCTTCAAATTCTGAAAAATCTCTCAACGCTAAATCCGGATTGAATTCTACTTGTATGCCCATTTTATTTAAAATTAAACCTCAGTTACTCTTTCCCAAACCTGCAAGCATACCCCTTTTCGGGGCACAAGAACCTGTAAACAGGCAAGGATCCTTGCAGTTATCATGATTTACCTAATCCCGCAAGGACAAAACTTGCTAGCAGAGCTTGGAGTTGAATAAAAGGATCAGAGCCCTCTACAATTCTGAATTCTGCTTCTCCCGTTTTTTCAGTTAGTTTAACTTTTATCTCTGGCTCAATTGGGAGATTCCAAATTTCTTTTTGTACGGCCTTTATAACGTCTTGTCCTGAGATTGATTCTTTCAACATTACATCTAAAAGTTTTTCTCTTGACTGTTCGAAGTCACCGGTTAAAGCATAGTCTAAAACAACTTTGATATCTTTCGGACGCGAGTTTGAGATTATTGTAGAAACCAGTTCTTCGTTTATGTTTGGGGATATTGCTGCTGCCGATTGGAGCAAGTTTATTGACCGTCTGCAATCTCCTTCACTTCCTTCATAGACAATGTCAAGACCTCCGGGGGTTACGTCTAGGGATTCTGTTATAGCAATTCTTTCAACTATTTTTTGAATGTCTTTCTTTTCTAAAAGTTTAAATCTGAAGATTGCGCAACGAGATTGGATTGGATCGATAATTTTACTAGAATAGTTACAGGATAAGATAAAACGACAAGTTGCCGAATAGTTTTCCATTGTTCTTCTTAGGGCTTGTTGGGCTTCGGGAGTTAAAGCATCTGCTTCATCCAGAAATATTACTTTGAAGGGAGCATTTCCAACGGATTTTGTTCTTGCGAAATTTTTAACTTTTTCTCTTACAGTATTGATACCTCTTTCGTCGGAGGCGTTTAGTTCGTAATAATTGTCTTTCCAGGTATCTCCGAAAAGTTCTTTGACGATTATTAAAGCAAGAGTTGATTTTCCTGTTCCGGCTGGTCCGGCCAAAAGAAGATGTGGAATGTTTAATGAATTGGTTAGGGATTCTATTCTTTTAATGATGTTTTCTTGCCCGACCATTTCTGAGAATTTTTGTGGTCGATATTTTTCCGTCCAAATTTCTGATGCCATATTAACTTTAAATTTAATCAGCTTATAAAGATTTTGTCACTGAAATGATATTTTAGAGAATTATTA
>CAZHMB010000026.1:0-8415 GCA_964533515.1 Candidatus Woesearchaeota archaeon
GGATATCCTGAGGCATATAACTGTCTGTAATATTTCTTTTCAGAGATTATATGTTGTGTTGTGTTTAATATTTGCTTAGGATAAATATTCTTGTTTCCAAATAATCTAATTAAAAGCTCTTTAATCTCCAAGTCTTTTAATCTTCGAGTTTTTAGATTTAAATTGTCAAATCTTTCAATGCAGATGTTTAATTGAATGTCAATATTTGTATGCTCTGGAATAATAATGTAAAAAGCCCGGTTCATTATCTTGTTTGTTGTTATAATTTCATTCAAATGCTTTTTATATTCTTTAAAGATATTAGAAAATATCTTCTCATTTATTCTTGATTTTAAAGAATTAAGATAATCGTCTAATTCAATAGTTTCTGTATTTATTAAAATCTGTATAGGAAAATCAAGTGAATTAAGAAATTTTTGAAAAGAACTCATTATAACTTCTCTTTCCTTTTTGGGTTTAATGCTAAAATTAATAGGTTGAATTTTTAAAATAGCAATTTTCTTATTTGTTATAATAAAATCATTTTTGATTTCTTTAATTCCAAAATACTCTTTTATTTTTCCCGGTATCTCAAGTTTTCTTAATTTGAAAAATCTGTAATAATTTTTTATAAGAATATCCAGATTGAAAAACATAAAACAAGCCCCTGTCATCGACGATATTAAAGCTATAATAAAAGCTATTGAAAAATGGTTTATTTTTTTAAAGCTTAAAATAGCAATAGGAAAAAAGATAAAAGCATAAATAAGCTGTTTGAAATCTAATCCAAACATAATTTTCTCTGAATATTGGAGTTTTTGAGGTATTTGATAAGCCATTATGCAAAATATTTTCCTATTTTAATTGCAGTTGAAACGAGAGAGTCTCCTTTTTTGAAAGCGGATTTTATGGCCACGAAAAACATTAAGTAAAACATAAGGAAATTTATAGCTGAAAAAGCATTTATCATAACTAAAATTTTAAAGTTCTCAAAGAAGGATAATTCTACAATTTTTGAACAAGCTAAAAGAATGATTGAATCAAAAAAAGTTACAAATATAGAAATTCCTAAAAAATTCAAAATAAGTTTTCCGTAATCTTGCAGGGGTTCTATAAAATAAAAGAAAATACCAAATGGAACAAAAATAACCCCTATTGCAATAACAATATATCTTAAGACAAGGATTAATGCTGTGAAAAAGAGGGTTATAACATAAAAAATAGTAAAGAAAAACTCTAAACCAATGTTAACAATATTGTCCGCTGTAATTCTAAAGAAATTTTGATCAATCATGTTAACAACGCCTGAAGTTAAAACTGAATTCATATCAATAACTAGAGAATACAAAAAATAAGACATTTGAATTAAAACAATCATTATAAGAATATTTCTCAGGTTTTCTTTTGCTTTTGTTCTTTTAGCAGGGTCGTTTCCTGATATCATAAAATTAAAACCTGAATATAAAAACAGCAAGCTGTAAAACAAAGAGATAATATAGATAACAATAGCCCATAAAGAAGAAAACAGCGAGAGATTAATTGGTTCTGTGAGGATATTTTTAGTTAAGCTCAAAAGGGGGTCTATGGGGGCATTAAGAATATTTAATATAAAATCATAAATTACTTGAGGAAGACAACTTGCTATGTTTAGCAAACTGCATGAGGTCATATGAAACTCCCAAAGTATTTTTTAATCCCAATGTAAAAAGCATAATTCAAAAATCCAAAAATTGAGAACTTCCATATTGATTGAAGTTTGTTTTCTTGAACAGAAATTATTTTTTGAAATTCAGCACATTCATATTTTATAGAGATTTTATTTTCATAAGCAACAGCTTCGAGAATAGCACTTCCTTTAACTTTTTGGATTTGGTTTGCATAATCTAAATTTACAAAAATATTTGAAGGTTGGATTTCTACTTGAATCTTTTCTCCAGGTTGATATTTTAATTTGTCTGTTTTTATAATAAAATCATTTGAAGGAATGCAAGGCTGAAGCTTTTCAGGTGGAACATACTTATAGGGATGTTGAATTCCATTCACTATCTCTGAAAAAGTTGCTTCTCTTTCACTTTCAGACATAGAAGCTCTATTAATCTCGGTGCAATAATTATAATATCCATTATCAACAGCAGAGCAATTCAAAGCTGAAATTAAAGGAGTTTGCACTAAAAATAAAAGTGCAAAACATCCTAATAACAAGGATTTCATTTAACCAATGATAAAGTTAACTATCAAAGGTGTTACCCAGATTATTATTAATCCAATGATAACATACATTGCCATGCTTTTCGCTTGCTCTCTTTTCTTTGGATCCCCGCCAGATATCATGTAGCTTATTCCTGCGAACAACAAGATAATGGCCGCGATTATAGTTGCCGAATACTTAACAAGATTATAGATCTTCATAACTGGTTCTAACATCTCATCAAAAGTAGCTTTGTCATCCGCACTTATGTCGTCATCGAAGTCGTAAGCTAGCATCAATGGGAGATACAAAAGAGACAACAATGTTACAATCCCTAAGACAGCTAAGATTTTTTTCTGCATTTTTTCCTCCGCAATTTAATTGAAGACAGCATTTCTTCTTCTTGCTTTTTTTCTTGCTTTACCGCATCTAAATAATATTCAATCTTTTTTCTGAAAAAGTCTTCCCCATATTTCATCCTGAAGAATCCAGAACAATCAGAACAGATATCCTCGTCCCAGTTTTCTATTTTCTTATTGCAAATCAAACAGTCTTTCATGATTAACAAAAAGAGAATTATTATAAATAGAGTCGGTGAAAAATAAGGTACGTTTTTCTGTACATAAAGATTATCTTGTTTTTTATAAAGTTCAAAGTTATTTGTTTTACATGGAGAAACAAAATATCGACGAGATATACAATCAAATAATGTTGAATCTGGAAAAGCTGGATTTGATTATTAAGGGGCTATTAAGCGAACAAAATGAAAAAGAACACTCAATTGCACCTTGTTTTAGAGACTAGCCTTTGGGAAAATTTAAGGTTTGAAGCTGGCCAAAAGGGCGTTTCTATATCCCAGTTGTGCAGACAAAAGTTAAAAAGTCATGATAAATTAGATAGAATTTTGAATCTTCTTGAAAGGAATTTACCGTCGGTAGAATTGGAAAACCGAAAAATATATAAAGATCAAGTGTCTTCTTATTCCGAAAGTTAATTAAAACATTATTTCATAATTCTGTCATAAGGGGTGGACTTTCGGTCCGCGCATCTCTAAGAAACCCGCTGGTTTCTTAGCAACTTCCTCGAAATAGGAACGGCGATTTCCAAATGCCTCCTGCGAAATCGCGCAAGATGATGGTTAGTGGATTGGGGAATGAAGAAAGATGAGAAAGGGGTCTAAGAGATGATGAAAAAACAAAAGATAAATTTTAAATTTAAAGAAAAGAAAATTTCTTTAGAAGTTGGTATTTGCCGAGGATTAGGTATGGTTAGGGGTTTGATGTTTCGTTCTAGGGAAAGAGCTCCTGTGTTGTTATTTGATTTTTCTAAGAGTTGTCTCCTGGAGATTCATTCATGGTTTGTGTTCTTTCCTTTTGTAGCTGTTTGGTTAGGTAGCGACGGGAAAGTAGTGGAAATGAAAGTTGTAAGGCCTTGGAAAATTTCTGTTAAGCCCAGCAGAAAATTTAAAACATTAGTTGAAATTCCACTAAATAATAAATACTCCAAAGTGACTAAAATCCTCGTCGGTAAATAGAGAAAGGTTTAAATACTAAAGAGGGTTATATTTATTATATCGCTCGTTACCGAGGATAATTAAAACCAAAAGGAGGTAAAAACATGGGAAAAGTTCTTGTAAAAAATGTGATTAAAAGAAAGCCGGGATATCTTTACTACGTTGATGGAAAAGGAAGCGTTTGTGAAGCTAAGATGGCTAGAGGCGGCAAAAAGAAAAAGAAAGCCGTAAAGAAAAAAGTAGCAAAGAAGAAAGCTAAAAAGAAGAAATAATTCTTCTTAATTTGTTTATTTTTATTTTATAATTTATTTTTTTGATAAGGGGTAGGTTTTTGATATGTGAGATTATTCTTTCAAATCACCTTCTCGTGATCTAAAAAATTCATCCACTTGGATTATCGTTGTAATTCCTCTGTCTTCTGATATTAGCTGTCCTGGACGGGTTGTTGTGTAGCCTCTCTTTATGCCTTCTCTGATATATGAAAGATATTTATCTTTTGAACCGCTTTTTTCAGTATCGATTATTTGTTGTATTAATGTTCTTTGTTCAGCTTGCATTCTCTTTTTCATCTCTTCTGACAGTGGATGTCCTGAACCCATTATATCATAAACTAATTTATAGTATTGCCAGCCTTCTAATTTTTGCTCAAGTAATTCATAGGCTTCTGCACCAACACGAAATTCTAATCTTGGTCTACAAATAGATATTGTTGTTGAAACAGGCCCTCCAAAACCACCCCTAAATGAATCTTTTGGAGCTTCTGGAGGTTGGTCCATTAATGCCAAACTAATTAATGCTGAATAGTCTTCTGTTGTAAATTCTTCTTCTTCGTTCTTTCTGAATCCCCAATTATAAGTGTCGGGAATTCTTAGAGAGTGGGGGTTTTCCACATTAGTTAAGATGGTTCTTCCCGCTACTGTTTTTGAGTCCCTCACAGAAAAATCCGGGAAACCGGTTTCAGGAGTCATTATTCCTACTTGTAAGATCTCATGACTAGAATACATTGGAGTAGTATCGTGTGCATAGTTGTGATAATCTCTTTCCAAAGCGCAGATTAAACCCCCCGGAGATTTTTTCATTTTTTCTCTGATGGGTGCGGTCTTTTGTTCAGCTAAGACTATTAAATTATCTTCTGGCATTAAGAATTAACTATAAGAGAATTTATAAATATTTATGTGGTTGAGATGATATGTCAAAACAAAAATATAATCACCCAAAAATTGTTGATGCACTTATTGAGAAAAGTTTTCCAGAATTGAAAGGGAAGAAGATATTTGTTTTTGAGATTTGGATGCCTAAAAAGTATACTGCGGGAGTGACTGGTCTTGGAATTTATTTTGTAACTATAAATAAAGATCATTCTGGAACTCTTGGCGAGCTGAAAGCTGTGCTTGCGCATGAACTTTGCCATATTATTACTTTAGGGCCGAGGAATATTCTTTATTGGTTCAATAAAAAAATTAGAAGGGATATTGAAAGAGAAACGGATAAGGAGGCTATTCGAAGAGGTTATGCCCGGGGATTGTATGGGTTTTGGAAGAAAAATAAAAGGAGATATTCTAAGATTTCACAATATTATCTTTCACCAGAAGAAATTAGATCTTATGCAAAGGAGATTGGAAAATGGTGAAAAAGTTTTAAGCATTACTTGAACCATCAGCATCTCTTTCTGTATTTTCGCATTTTTTACATTTAAACAAATATACACTTGTCTCATCACCATAGAATATTCCCAAATCAACAACTTCTGCAAATTCGTGTCCGCACTTTTTACATACATGTGGAAATCCTTGGTCAAAATCATCTTTTTCAGCCACGCCTTCCCCTTTCTTTATTTGTTCTTTAATTTTTTCTTTAGCTAATATTGGTTTTGCTTGTGTAATAAAACCGCAGCCACATCTAGCAAGGTTGTCTTTTATTACTAAAGGCTTGCCACATTTGTCACAAAATTCCATAAAGAATTATCGAAAAAACTGCTTTTAAAGTTAATCTGCCGTCATCAAAAGGTTTTTAAGCTTATAAACTCTCAAGATTTTAAGTTAACCGAACAAATGGTTGATTTTCTCTAAAAATAAAAACAAAAGTTTTATAATCCTTGGAGCGTACTATTACGTATGTGGATATTAAAGATTAAAGTTTATAATGAATCTAATTTTTTGAATCAACTTGCTAGAAAGTATGGTCTAGTTATCTATGGTTATCCCTTAAACTCTTTTTTTAAGGGGAGAAGATATTATGTTACTGTTGCTGGGAAACCTCTTGGTGAAGAAAAAAATAAAAAAAGCTTTTTTAAGTCTTTGAAAAAAATTAAACAAATAATTAATCTAGAGGTTCATGAGGATTTCGGTATTATGACTGTTGAACAGCCCATACAAATAAAAGATCTCTATGCGCCAGAAATTATTTATATTGAGCCCATTAAAGTTACTCCGGATTCTTATCAAATTTATAATATCGGGTGTTGGGATAGAAAACCTCTTGAAAAAATAATAAATTTAAAAGTCCCAAATTTGAAGGTTGAGATATTAAAGTTTAAACAGGAAAAAATTAAGAATATTTCTATTTCAAAAGTCGCTCCTGAATTGACGGATAAACAAATGAATTCCTTTGAAACAGCATTTAATTCGGGCTACTACGAATTCCCTAGGAAAATTGATTTAGAAAAAATGGCGAAAATAAAAAAGATTTCTATATCTACTTTTCAAGCACATTTAAGAAAGGCAGAGAAAAAGATAATGGAATTCTTCTTTAAACATAGGTAGCGTAATATTACGCCTAAAATTATATTAGGTGGTTTTGGTGCTATCTGGATATGGTAATAGAATACTATAAGCAGGTAAAATATGAGAAACCAGATACAACGATAGCTTTAGCTGTATTAAAATTGATTCCAAGTTAATGGGAGGCAAGTGGAGCTATTGGGGGTAATATATCTCCAGTAGATAGTTTAGAAGAATACAAGAGAGAAATATCTGCTGTTAAGGTTAATGTAAGGAATGACGAGGGGCGGATAAAATCTCTTGACTTTGCGTTGGAAGGAGATATATTTGAGATGTTTTTTGGGAAAAGGCCGTCTTCAATAAATTTTACTCAATGCCCGATGAGTGCTGTTGAGTCTTCTTTGGTAAAGGCTGTTCGTGACCATGGATGTTGTTTTCGGTTGAGTGTTCAGCATCCTTATAATGTAACTGACAAAAGAAAAAATAGAGTTAGGGGAGAGGCTAATTTTTATATAAATTCCGGAAGAAGAGACAATGAAATATTATTATCTTGGTATAGTCCCGAAGATGGAAAGAGCCTGATGTCCTTGAGAAGAAAATTTAGAGAAGCTGGTTTAGTGGAGGCAAGAAGATAAGATGGCAAGACAATTAATTCCTAGATTAGACCCTCCATTAGAAGAACTTCCTCGTGTCGCAGTTCATACACCTACATTTGAGGAATTCAGGGAATTAATGGAGGTCTACGAGGTCGGAGGATTTCTATGGCACTCCGGAGATCTTCCTACAAGGAGGTTGGAGCTCTTTGGTCCTTCATCTTCAAGAAGTCTTTGTGTTGGTGCTGGAATAATACTAGGGTTAGGAGCAACAAATTATTCCTTTGGGCGTTTGGATCGGATTGATTTTGAGAAAAGAGGTTTTTCAATTTATACCCCTGAGCAATTCTATGAGAAACAGGAGATAAGCCAAAAAGATGTTAGACAAATAAATGATTACTTTGAAGGATTAGTGGAGGCAAGAAGATAATATGGCAAAATATCAAGCAGAATATTTAGTTGAAGAAAAGAATTTCGAACCTTTAACTCATGGATGGATATTTGGGGGATATAAGAAAGAAAGTAAAGAGATTACCTCTTAGAATTGCGGATTTTACCGAAGATAATATACTTGAATTCACAGATTGGCTTTTTCAATTGATGAGGGAAGGAACCAAAAAATGGGAGACCCCATTAAAGGCAAGACCGCTTGATGTAAGACATGATTTGGTTGAAATAAGAGAACTTGAACAACTTCTTGAACAAGCAATACCCAATTATCGCGTCTTTTTAAAACAACAAGATGTCTGGGGAAATTTTGCTTTAGATAAAAAGCATCAACTATCTTTTGTTCCTCAAAAATATCATTAATCTTATAAATAGTTTTTCTTTTGATATGTCATGTTAAAACAGAGAGATAATTATCAAAAAATTGTCAATGAACTAATTGAAAAAAGTTTTCCAGAATTAGGAAATTGGGAGATTAAAGTCACTGAGAAAGATTTGGGAAATTTCAAAGGTAAGATTAAATTTTATCCTTGGGAGAAGTGTATTTTTGTAGATACTAAAGTAAGAAAAACTCATCCCAGATTAGGAATAATCGGTTTGCTTGTGCATGAGCTTTGTCATTTTTCAATATTTAAAAAGAATAATTGGGGGTGGTTTAAGGTTAATTTTGATTATCTTTGTTACTCCTTATCAAAAGATTATAGGAAAAGGGTTGAAGGAGAAGTAGAAAAAATGATACTTGAAAAAGGTTATAAAAAGGAAAATAAAATTTTACATAATATAAAAAAATGGTGACAGTATTAGGAATTGAATCAACAGCGCATACTTTTGGAATTGGAATTGTTCGCGACGGTAAAATTATTGCTAACAAAAAAAAGATGTATACTACTGAATCTGGAGGAATTGTTCCGAATGATTCTGCCGAGCACCATTGTAATTGTAAATGGGAAGTTTATTTTGAAGCTCTTGTTGAAG
>CAZHMB010000027.1:0-7341 GCA_964533515.1 Candidatus Woesearchaeota archaeon
ATCGGGAATAAACTGTCGGGAATGGTTCTAGTGGATTTGAGTTTTGAAAACAATTGAACTCTTAATTTGAGTTCTGGGAGAATTGTTATTATGGAAAAATTAACCGCAGACAAAAGAAAAAAAACAGAAAAAGAGAGAAATGAGCTACTTGAACTCTGGTACAATTGTAAAGAAGAAGAAGAGCGGAATCGTTTATCCCAGGCATATGGAGGAGTTATACATAATTGTACGAATAAGTTTATTCGGATGTATGAAGAAGAAGAAAAAAAAGAAAACAGTGGTAAAGATTTTGTAGCTTTTATTAAGAAAAAAGTCGAATGTAGTGATATGGAAATATCTATACTTTTGATATTTATGGATTATGCATTAGAGAACGGAGGAGCTTGCTTTTGCGGTAGCGGGCTTATTCATTGCAACGTTCAGCAAGACTAGTATGTTAAACTCAATCCTTTTAGAGTTTAAGTCTCCGGAAATTGTTTCTTGGGGCTTTGGTAATTCTGGGTGAACTTTGAAGGAGAGAGTTGTGAGTAATAAAAAAAGTTTTCAGGACATGAGTAAAGATGAATTGATTTTGAAACTGGAGGTAGCTTTGCAGGACAAGTGTGATTTGGAAAAAGCCTGTACTGTTTATCTGGAGAAAATTAGTGCTCTGGAATTAAGTAAATCCAAATTAAGTGCGGATTTGGGAAATGCTGTTTCGCGTGGTGGCGGAATAGTTACTTTCGGGTAGCATTTTGGCGTTAATTGTTTGAGAATTTAAGTCTCCGGAAAATGTTTCTTGGGGCTTTGTTGAATCGGGAATAAATTTCTAGGAATGGTTCTTGGAGGTTTGGACTTTGAAAAATGAACTCTTAGATGAGTTCGGGAGAAATCTTATGCGTAGCCTTAAGCGTGTGTTTGGTATTTTGAGCATGGCTTTTTTAGGAATTGTAGCGGTTCTTCCGCCGGCATTAGTTTTCAGAGTTATTTTTCTTGAAAAGGTGGATTTTGTTGCCAATTACGTGGGCGTGAATATTAGCATGATGGATGAAGATTTAGTTCTAGGAGTTTGTTTTATAATCTTTGTCGTATCTCTTTCTCCGGCCTTTATTCTTTTCTTTTCAGCGTTTTCTGGGAAAAGAATCTCTTCCGGAAAAATCAATGAGTCAAAAAAAAGTTTCCACAGCCTTGAGAAGAAGCTTGCCAAAAGTGAGAAGGATTTAAGTGAACTTAGGCAAAAATTTTCTGAGAATAGCGAAGGACTTGTCGTTATCAATAAACTTGCTTCAGTCACTGGTAATGAGCTTACGGCTTCGAAAGACGAGCTTCTTACTCGCAGTGTTGAACTTACTAAGGTTGAAAAAGATCTTGAAAGCTCCAACGAGAAACTCCTTATCTCTAAGGAAGATCTTTCTGGGGTTAATAATGAGCTTTCTCGTGCCAATTTGGACCTTAGCGCGGCCAAGGATAATATCGCAGAAGCCAAAGAAGCTCTCTCGAGTACCAAGGCAGAACTTGCCAGGGTTAGCGAAAAACTCACCCATACTGAAGAAGAACTAGTTGCCACAAAAAGTGAGCTATCGGTATTCAGGGAATTGCTTGATAAGGCCAATGAGAAATTTGCTCATAGCGAAAGTATTCTCGATGGCATAGGCAGGCTGCTTGAAGGCAGGGTGGACGAGGCTCGTTATATGTCGAAGGATTAGCAAGATGCATTTTAATGTTTAGAGGCTAAGTCTTCAGAAATGTTCTGGAGATTTTGAACCAAAAGGATTTGAATTTTGACTAAAACTTGAGGAGAGATGTTGTGCAAAAGAAAAAGACTGGTCCAAAAAGAATAAATAGAAGAGCTCTTTTCCGGGCAGCGGAACAAGGAAATATTCGAGTAATCGATTTATTTCTCAGGCGAGGAGGGGATATATGTATAAAATACGGAGAGAAAACTCTTACTGGTGTCGCTGCTGATTCAAATCGATTGAAGCTTGTTGATTTTTTACGCAGGAAGCTTGCCATTAGAAATGCAAAGTTTGCCAAATAGAACTAGGGCGTTCGTACGGTTGTGATTGTTTGAGGATCTAAGTCTCCGGAAAATGTTTCTTGGGACTTTGGCAAATCGGGAATAATCTTTCGAGAAATGGTTCTTGGAAGTTTGCGTTTTGAAAAATGAACTCTTAATTGAGTTCGGGAGAAATGTCATGTTATCGTATAAGAACATTCGAAAACTCGTGGTGATGTCTGCAGTATTGACGGCCCTTTTGTTCGTGGCGCTTCCTGCATTTAGCTTCTTGTGGGAATACAAGCTTATAGGCGTAGAGATTTTAATGGGAGCTTGTTTTGCGATTTCATTTCTGGTAATTTTCTTAGTTCTCTTTTTGCCCATGATGGTGATTGCGAGTGCGCAGAATCTCCTTTCTAATCTCAACGAAAATATTGGATTGAGTACTGGACTTCGAGCAGAACTTTCAAAAATTAAAAAGGAGAATAAGAGAATCGAAGATGAGCTTAAGAAGACCAAAAAGAATCTTAAGAGTGTTGAAGAAGAGCTTGATTCAGAGGAACGGGTTTTTGTCAGAGTAAGGGAGATGATGGAATTGGGAGAGAAAATCTCGACTAGAAAATCATCGTTATATTACAAGGGCGTTCTTTCTCTTGCTTCTCAGAGCGCACTGAAGACCTTAGATAAAGGTGAGTTTTTTAGGTTTCCCTATACTCTGAATGCTCTTGTTAAAATGAGAGATTTGGAAGAGGGAGCCTTTCCTAAAAGAATTAACTTGGGCTATTTGGATCTCGGAAAAGCAATCGATAAAAGAGAGCTACCTTTGGATCGCGCATCTTTTCCAAAGGAGATCAAGTCAGATGATCCAAACAATAAGGGATTCATTAATGAAGATGCGCCAAGGTGCTCGAATCACAGAGGTCTTCCAAAGGGGATCAAGTCGGATGATCCAAACAATAAGGAATTACCTCAAGATATTGACTAGGCGGATAATTCATTTTTTATTGTTTGAGAAGATAAGTCTCCGGAATGTTTCTTGGGACTTTGTTATTGGTGATTTTTGAAGGGGTAGAGCATGAGAAAGAAAACTAGTCCGAGTAAGAAGGAGATTAGATATCTTTTCCAAGCAGTACGAGGAGGAGATATAGGGACAATTAATTTGTATTTTAAGAATGGTGGCGTATACGATATAGTATACAAGGGAGAGTCTCTTATATATTATGCCGCAAGATTCAAGCAGCATAAAGTCCTCAATGCTTTGCGATGGCATAGGGCGAATGCATGATTTTAAATTGTTTAGAAAGTAAGTCTCCGGAAAATGGTTCTTGGGGCTTTGTGAGTCGGGAATTAATTGAAAGGAATGTGTTATGATGGAAAAAAGATATCTTCAGAGTTTAAGTAAAGAAGAGTTAATTTTGAAACTCTGTGTGATGCAGCAAGAAAATGATGAATTAGAAAAAGCCGGAATTAATTATCGGGAGGAAATTCGCTTATTTGAATGTGACAATGCTAAGTTGAGAGAACCCCTAAGTGATATTAATCTAGGCGCCTCCGAAGTGCCCACTTTCTGACAAGGCTAGCATCTTGATATTTTGAGTTCAAGTCTCCGGAATGTTCTTGGGGCTTTGTTAAATTGGGAATAAATTTCTAAGAATAGTTCTTGGAGGTTTGAGTAATCAAAAGACTCTTAATTGAGTCGAGGAGAAAAGTTGTGAAAATTCTTCAAGGCATGTTGTTACTCGTTGCATGGTGCTGCGGGGTTGTGTTGCTTTTTGTTATGGGAATTTGTATCTTCTACATGGCTAGTTGTGCGATTGAGTCACCTGGCGTATCATTACTCGGGTGGCTTATGTTTGCACATGCGTCAATTGTCTCAAGCATTCTTTCTGTGGTAATGCTATCTTTACTTTGGAAAATAATTAAAACGTTTTTCTAATTTGAAGATGGCTTAATCGTTTGAGAAAGTAAGTCTACGGAAAATGTTTCTTGGAGCTTTAGAGAATTAGGAATAAACTTTTGAGAATGTTTCTTAGGGGTTTGAGTCTTTAGAAAATGAATAAAGGATGGAATTATGAATTTTAAGGGATTTAAAGAATGGGGCGGTTATGTCGTGGCTTTTTTGGCATTATTTCTCATTCTTTTCTTTTTCGTAAATAGTGTTACTAGTAACTTTTCAGAAGATGAAAGCGTTGAGAGGGTCGTTGTTCCGAATGTTGTTGGAAAAACATTAACCGAGTCAGTTGAAATTCTTAATGATCTTGGATTTTGGATTTCTAATGGATTCTTAATCGAAAGCAAAGAGGAGTTCGGAACTGTAGTCTCCATATTCCCTCCCGCTGGAAGTTATAGGAGCCGTGGATCACTTGTTGAATTATCTGTTTCTGGAGGGAGTAAGAGTTTTAACTTTTAATATTTTAGTCTAATCGTTTGAGAATTTAAGTCTCTGGAAAATGCTTCTTGGGGCTTTGGTAAATATGATAAAATCCGTAAATCAGAAAGGATGTTATGAAAAATTTTATTGTGAGTATTTGGAAAAAGTTTGGGATGTGGCTTACTACTATTTCCTTCGCGGTGGTTCTTTACTTTATTGCGGAATTTGTTAAGCTTATTCAGCGATAATTTTTTTCTTGAAAAGATTAAAAAGACTATTCTAAGCATTTGCTTATTTTGGTCTTTTTTTTATTTAATCATATGAAAATATATTCATTTAATGTAAATCGAGTTTTTTATATGAATTAATTTTTAAAATGAGATTTAAATAATAATTTTCACAGGTGTTTGTCCTTCTTTGCTCTTTCTAAATTCTTCACTAGCTTCTCTTTCCTCTAAGATACCTTGAAGATCACCTTCTCTTAGGGGTCTCATTGAAATAGGATTTCCCCTTTCTAAACTTATAATAGTAGGATTTTCTTTTTCTATTCTTACTCGATTTTCTCCACATCCCACAAGTGATGGTTGCACTGCTAGATATCCTTCGTCAAAATTTATTTCCTTTAGAATTCCTGTGGCACTTGTATTTCCAACACTATAATGTCCAGGTTTACCTAGAAAAGTTTCATAAATATTTTTCTGTCTTTCTTTATCTCCAAAAAATCCTGCTTCCATATTGGCTTCTAAGCTATAGGCTTTATAAGGTTTTCTGTAGTGTTATTACTAAAGAATAGTTATGATAGTAAAATATTTAACAATTTTAAATTTAAATTAGTTTATTATTTAATAGATATTTTAAAAAATTAAAACAAGGATTTTAAAACCTTGATTATTTCTTTTTTTTATGACAAACAATAAGCAACTTCGTCAACCAATTGTTACAGTTTGTGGTCACGTGGATCATGGAAAAACTTCAATACTTGATAGACTTAGGAGTAGTTGTGTTCAAGAAGCTGAAGCGGGTGGAATTACTCAAAAAATTTCTTTCACTCTTTACCCGATTGAAAAATTAAGATCAGCCTGTCCGTTAATTGAGAAAAGCGGAATTGATTTAAACATACCAGGATTTTTGTTAATTGATACTCCGGGTCATGCAGCATTTACAAATCTTCGTAAGAGGGGTGGATCGTTAGCAGATTTGGCTGTTTTAGTTATTGATATTAACGAGGGTATAAAACCACAAACCGCTGAAGTTATAACAATCTTAAAACAAAACAAAACTCCATTTATTATTGCATTAAATAAAATAGATAATATCTCAGGTTGGAGAAAAAATTTAGATATGGGAATAAAAGATTCTATTGAATCGCAACAACCCCAAGTTAAACAAGTATTTGAAGAAAGATATATGGTTCTTTCGGGCTCGCTTTATTCTCATGGCTTTGATGCTGATTTATATTATAATGTTTCAGATTTTTCCAAAAAGATTGCCATGGTTCCGTGTAGTGCTCAGAATAGAGAAGGAATACAAGAACTAATTATGATGCTTTGCGGTTTAAGTGAAAAATATTTGAAAGATGGTTTGTTCTTAGGTGAAGATGCAAAAGGCGTAATTTTGGAAATAAAAAAAGAAAATTCTCTTAATTTTGCTGAATCTATTTTGTATGATGGAACTCTAAGTAATAAAGACGAAATTGTTGTGGCAAATATTAATGGAGATCCAATTGTTACAAAGATAAGGATTTTAGAAGAAATACAGCCGCTTTGTTCAAAGTTTAAACCGGTTAATTCTGCTGTAGCGTCGACTGGATTAAAAATTCAATTGGTTGAGAAAAATGATATTTTGCCGGGAATGCCATTTGAAGTATTGAAAGGAAATTTGGAAGAAATAAAGGAGAAATTTAAAAAAGAAATTGGAGAGTCAATAAAAACGGATAAGCAAGGAATAATTGCTAAGGCAGATTCTTTGGGTAGCCTTGAGGCTTTACTTGTTTTACTCGGTGAGCAAAATATTTCTGTTGTTAAAGCTGGAATTGGAAAAATAAATAAAAATGATATAGCAAGTGCTAAAGCAAATATTGATATAAATGAGATAGATTCAGTTATTGTTGGATTTAACGTCGATTTGGATGAAGAAGCAAAAGAGATAAAAGGCAAAATAAAAGTAATTAGTGATGTTGTCGTATATAAATTAATTGATGATTTGACTTTATGGAGAAAAAGAAAACAAATTAAAATTGAGAAAAAAAGAATGATGGGGCTTGCTACAATTGCAAAACTTGAAATTTTACATCAATATGTTTTTAGAAATACCAGTCCTGCTATTTTCGGGATTAGGGTTGGGGGTGGAAAGATGATAACTGGATTAAGCTTAATCGACGAAGATGGTGAAAAGGTTGGAAAAATAAAAAATATTCAATCTGAGCAAAAGTCTGTAAGTGAGGCAACAGAAGGAATGGAAGTTGCGACGTCTATACCCGGAATTAATTTTGAGCGTCGACTTAAAAGTAAAAAATATTTATATTCTGATTTGGGAGAATCTCAGTTTAGAGAATTTAAAAAAAATAAAGATTTACTTAGTCAAGGAGAAATTAAAGTTTTGCAAGAAATTGCCGAAGTTAAAAGAAAAGAAAAGCCTGAATGGGGAATGTAGATTCAACTTTTTGGATTACGAAAGATTTATAAGTAATACTATTCTAATATATTCGTAGAGAGATAATGTTTTCGGATATTATTTGGATTGGTTTTCGGATTAATCCTTTCTCTACACCTTTTTTTAAAATATTTTTTATTTATACTTCCGAAAGTTTTATAAACAAAATTCCATGTATAAAAATACGATAAGTGGCTAAACCCAATCTAATGCTGAAAAGCATGTCGTAAAAATTAAAATGAATACAGTATACGAATTAGACTCACAAGAATATAATATTAAGTTAGCTGAAGCACTAAAAAATGTGCCTGAGTTCGTTGCTCCTGAGTGGATTATTTACGCA
>CAZHMB010000028.1:0-6877 GCA_964533515.1 Candidatus Woesearchaeota archaeon
TACGAATCAATAGCCCCGCCAGGATTCGAACCTGGGTCCCAGCCTTCAAAGGGCTGTATACTTGACCACTGCACTACGGGGCTCTAGAATTAATCAATTTACCCTATTTTAAAAACTTTCGCAATCAGTTAAAAGCACTAGAATAATAAACTTCCCTATTCACATCTTGCCTCTTAATGTTCGGGAAAAACCCGCCGAGAGTAAAAACTTTCTCAAACCACCTCGGAATATATTTCGCCCCCATCAAACTCGAAGCCAATTTCCTAAACTCCAAACTAGATTTTGAGTTTGCATTAAAATCCGTAGAAGGCGTAAATTCCGAAACAGCCCTCAACATTTCTATATCATGCGGGATCTTAGCTAGAATCGGAATCTCCAAAGTGTCCTCAACATCCTCTTCAGAAATTTCAAAATCCTTACCATGAACTTTATTCAAAATCAAACCGATTATAGGAACCCCTCTCTGTCGAGCAGTTTTAATTGCTTTAAGAGTCACACTTAAAGTAGGGTAATCGGGAGTAGCCACAACCAAAATTTCATCCGCCGCCAAAATTGCTGCCAATGTTTCAGAATTCAAACTCGGTGAAGAATCAACAAGAATAATATCATATTTTCTTTTCAAATATTTCAATTTATCTCTCAACACCAAGGGCCTCCTCACAGTTTGATAAAAAATACTCGCCGGCAAAACATCAAACTTTCCACATCTATAAATCGCATCCCCAACATTTGCTTTCCTATCCAAAACATGTTGAATCGAAGTATCTGGATCAAGAATTTTCAAATGAAGCCCTAAATTAGGAGCAGAAAAATTTCCATCAACGAGAAGAACCTTCTTACCCATATCTGCAATCGACGCCCCAAGCGCCACAACTGTCGAGGTCTTACCAACTCCACCTTTCAAACTTACAATAGAAACTATTTTCCCTTTTTTATTTTCCATCACTCTCTTTAAATCCAATTAAATAAAGATTTGGGGGTTTAAATATGTTTTTGGTTGAGGAAAAAATACCGCAGTAACCTTTAAAAACCATCTAACTTTTAATTTTTCATGGCCATCAAAAAACCAACAGAGAAAGTAGAAAAGGAAAAATCTAGTGAAACAATTGAAGAACCAAAGATAAAAAAATTAACAGAAAAGCAGCTTAAAGACAAAATAATCGAACTTGCAAAGTCTGGAAAAACTTCTGAAAAGATAGGACAGGAACTTAAAGACCAAGGAATCCATATGAATGATTACAAGATTAAGATATCTAAAGTCCTCAAAGAAGAAGGAAATTATGAAAACCCCGATTTGAAAAATGTTGGTCAAAAATTGGAGAAAGTAAAGAACCATTACGAAAAAAATAAACAAGATAAAAGATCTAAAAGAGAAAAAGATAGAGTTTTTTCGCAGATGAGAAAACTTAAGAAATATTTCAAAGTTGAATAAAAATAGGGGCCTGTTTTTGAATTAAATTAGAAAGGAGTCTTAATGGAAAAAGAGGAAAATTTTGAATCACAAATTAAAAGAATATCGGCAGAGTTTTTACAAGATTGCGAAAAATTAAAAGAAAATTTTCCTGGACCAATTCAGATAATCAGCCATTTCGATACCGACGGCATAAGTTCAGCAACGATACTTATCAAAACCCTTTCAAAACTAGACCTTCCCTTCACTTTAAAAATTGTCAAAAATTTACAAGTTGAAGATATTCAAAATCTTAAAAAAGATTTATTGACGATTTTTCTTGATCTAGCTTCCGGAAGCATCCCACAAATAATAAATGAAAATTTCAAAAAAACATATATCCTAAATCACCATCAAATCCCCTCAACAAGTTTACAAATATTAGAAAAAAATAAAGATCGATTAAAAATAATAAATCCGGAATTATATGCTCAAGAAAATATAAGCTCCTCAGGTATAACCTATCTTTTTTCAAAAGAATTAATTTCAAGTCAAGATTCAGAAGAACTTGCTAAGTTAGGAATTTTGGGAATGATTGGGGACACCCTTGAAAAAGAAAAAAATGGAATTAACAATTCATTATTCTGCCATAAAGATATTAAAAAAAAGCGAGGACTTTTAATATTCCCTTCAACAAGACCGATAAATAGAACTTTAGAATTTAGTTCAAACCCTTTCATTCCAGGAGTCACAGGAGATAGTGTAGGAACAATGAAGTTTTTAAAAGAAAATGAGATAAAGCAAGAGAATAATAAATATCCTTCAATTTTAGAACTAGATGAAAAACAAACTTCCAAAATAGTAACAGGAATTCTATTAAAAACTAATAAATCAAACCCCGAAAAATTAGTCGGAGACATTTATCTCCTAAAGATGTTTAACAAATTAGAAGACGCTCGAGAAATATCTGCCAAAATCAATGCATGTTCAAGAATGGGTCATTATGAAAAATCTTTACTCTTCTGCATGGAAAAACCAAAAATAAAAAAAAGCGTAGAATCGCTGTATATAGAATACAAACAAACAATTCTATCGGGATTAAAATGTTTAGAAGATCTCCCAAAAATAACCGGAAAGAACTTTATTCTGGTCAACGCCAAAGAAAAAATTAGAGAAACAATTATAGGAACCATCGCAAGTATATTAGCATATTCAAATATTTACCCCAAAGGAACCGCGATAATTGCAATGGCCCATTACGAAGATAAAGATCGAATAAAAATTTCATCGAGAAATGTTGGTCAAGAAGGGAAAAACCTGGGACATATCTTAGAACAAGTAGCCACCACCCTTAAGGGAGATGCGGGGGGGCACAAAAATGCTGCGGGGGGCATCATCCCAAAAGAGAAAGAACAAGAGTTTATAGAAACAATACGGCGATCATTTGAGATAGAAACAATCAAAATCAAAGAATCTTAACTATCAAAACTCTTAAAAACAAGATATTTCTTCATATTTTATGGAAAACGCAAACTTAAGTTTAGAACAAGGAGACCTTGTACTGGGAACAGTCGATAGAATAGCCGGAACAATAGTTTTTGTCAAATTCCAAGACCCAGAAGATCCAAAAAAGGAACTAGAAGGAAGCATAATTTTCAGCGAAGTCTCCCCAGGAAGAATAAGAAACATACGAGATTATGTAGTTCCAAAAAAGAAAATAGTATGCAAAATCCTAAGAATATCTCCTAATGGCAATATTGATTTATCCTTCAGAAGAGTCACAAAAAAAGAAAAAGAAGAAGTGGTAAATCACTTCAAACAAGAAAGCAGTTATAGAAATATCCTAAAAGGATTATTAGGGGGAAAAGATTTTGAAAAAATTATTGAAACGGCCAAAGAAAAATCCGGGCTTTACAATTTTATTGAAGAAGTAAAAAACTCTGAAGAAGAAAAAGCAAAATTAGAAAAAATAATTGGAAAGGAAAACATACAAAAAATATTCGAAGTTATAAATAAACAAAAAACCAAGGCCTCAATAATAAAAAAAGAGGTTTTACTTACTTCCAAAGCAGAAGATGGCATAGAAAAGATAAAAGCGATGCTCTCTTTAGATAAAAAACAAGGAATAGAAATAAAATATCTCTCAGCAGGCCATTATTCCCTGAAAACAACCTCAACAGAACTAAAGAAAGCAGACAATAAACTTAAAGAATTCATTAAAGAACTTGAAAGACAAGCAAAAAAAGAAGGCATGGAGTTCTTAGAGATAGAAAAGAAAAAATAAAATGCTTCTAAAAAAATGCAAAGATTGTAACATCTATACTTTAAAAGAAAAATGTCCCGATTGCAATTCTCCGACGACAAATGCACATTACAAGTTCATAAAAGTTAGGGACGCCCCAAAAACAACAGACCCAAGAAAAGTTAGGAAAAATTAAATCAATGTCTTTTGACTAATCTCTCCTTTAACAATCTCAAAATCTTTCTCCCACTCAGGAATCAATTTTTGATTATAAATAATTGCTGCCGGATGAAAAAGGGGAATAATTTTAATTTTAATTCCATTAAGTTCAACAATTCTAGGTTTTCCATGAACTGATGTAATCCCTTGTTGAGAATTCATCTCAGAAACATTTCCCCCCGCTAAGAAAAACTTTGTGGCATAATTTCCTAACGAACAAATAACTTTAGGTTTTAGTTCTTCTATCTGTTTCAGCAACCAAGGAGTATGTAAACTTATTTCTTCTGGACTTGGATCCCTATTTTCTGGGGGCCGGCACTTCAAGATATTTGCAATGTAGATATCCTTCAAACTCAACCCCACTTTCTCCAAAAGATTGCCAAGCCTTTTTCCTGCAGCTCCAACAAACGGCTCTCCTTGCAAATCTTCGTTCCTTCCGGGAGCCTCACCAACAAAAAGAATATCTGCATCAGGATTTCCTCCCCCGACAACAATTTTAGTACAATTCTTACAAAGTTCAGTCTCTTTAACCAATTTTATCTCAGGAAAATCATCTTCTAAAATACCTTTTTCACATGCAGCGACATAACTCTTTTCCATAGCTGTTAAAAAATTAAAAGAAGTTATAAATGTTTTGAACCTTAAAACAATAAACTTTAAAACGCCCAACCCAATGGTTTTTTTATGGATAAAAAGCAAATTTTCCAGAAACTAAGGCCTTACCTAGCAAACCTAATAATAATCTGGATTGTATTTCTGATATACAAAAATTTATCCTATTATCAAAGTTTCTTAAGAATTGAAACCCAAACAACTCTTCTGGTCATTGCTTTAACATATACTCTCCTCGGTCTTCTTTATCATCTTACAAAAAAACAAACCTAATGATTTACGCACCATCTTTTATACTTTTCATATGAAGATACGGTTTATAAACTTTTCCAAAAATAATCTTAAATTTTTATCCCTTATTTTTCCACGCAACTCCACCACCAGCCCCGACAATAATTAAAACAATAATTAAAACCCATAACCAAGTTAAATCTTTCTCACCTTCATCTCCAGTTTCTGCTGCCCCAACTTCTTCCCCAGTTCCACCGATAGTTTCACCTTCCGGAATTATCTCATGTATCTTTTGGATTGTTAAACTTGCTTCATTTGAATCCTTATCTATTGAATTCAACAAAACATAAATATCATAATAATTATCCTCGGTAACATCAACTTTTGCATCCTCACCAATTCCTAATATAACCTGCACTGTGTCTGAAGAAATATTCACCGTAACTTCCTCACTACCTTCATCAATTTCAACAACACCAACGTGGTGATCATCTCCACCAACTTCAACTCTTACTCGATGTTTAACTTTTAACTCTCTTGACAATCCGTTTTCCATCTCGGCTTCATTTGAAACATAAGTTGATGTCCAATAAGGAAGATTTTCAATACTCGAACTAGAAGAGCTTGAAGGCGTTGCAGCAGCAGCAGCGGTCACAATTAATGTTCTCGTTGAGCTAGCCCCAACATTTCCGGAAGAATCTGTACAATTAACACTCCAATTATGTGTGGCCACACTCAAAGAAGAATTATACATCCCAGCTGTTCCCCCGGTATTATTTACATTGGTTAAATTATTAGTACTAACACCATCAAAGATTAAGCTACAATTTGAAACAGTAATAGTGTCCGAAACATTAAAAGTAAAATTATATGCACTTGTCGTTGAAGAAGTTGCATTTGCAGGGGCAATTAAAGTTACATTCGGCGCAGTTCCATCGTAAGTAATTGTGATGTATTCAGAACTATTAAGATTTCCCGCACTATCATTTGCATAAACAGTTATATTATAATCGTTTCCGTCGTTTAATGCTGAACCATTTATAGTTACATTCCAATGATCTCCTGAAGTATTTGTTGCCTCCAAAAATGAAACTTGTGAACCATTTGAAATATTAAAATAAACCGTGCTAATACCAACAGTATCAGTAACTGTAGCATTTAAAATTTGCGTTGAAGTTATATTCGTATTATTAGAAGGTGTATTAATTGCTGTAACTGCTGGCTTAGTCGTATCATTAACTTCCAAAGTCAAGTTTGAAGCATAAGTAGCTGTTGAATTCACTGTCTCGACAGTAATATTATAATCTCCCGGTGTAGCACATATAACATTAAACCAAAAATATTTTGTCTCGCTTTCATTAACCAAAAAAATTGTAGAGTTTGTAAAGGCCAAAACATTGGAATCATTCTCGAAAGTTTCCCAGACGGCATCCGTTCCATTAGTTCCATCAACAAAAACACAACTTGCCGTAGAAGGTAAGGTGATGTTAACTTGAGTTATATTCATTGTTGGCCCAGCATCAGTATTATTCACAGAAATGTTAAAAAAAGAACTAACATCTTCATCTACAGAAAAGGCAACACCGTCGGAAGTTGTTATCACATGCGCCGCAAATACAAATCCGAGAACACCAATTAATAAAAAGCCAAAAGCTAAGAAATTAATTAATTTTTTATCAACCATCTTTTATACCTTTTATATGAAAAAAGGGTATATAAATATTTCTAAATTATTAAATCTTGTAAACCCTGTAACCGTCGTGAACATCTTCAGGAACAAGAATTCCTATCTCATCTCCTTTCTTTGCTTTCTCAATTTTTTCTCGGTTAATTTCCATACTGTCAACTTTCATCTTAACATCTTTCTCTCCGCCGACAATTTCAATTTCATCCCCAACTTTCAACCCCGCAGAAAGTTTAATCGCCGCAGCCTTGACATGTTTAAAATAATGAGAAACAACCCCAATCTTCTTCCCTTCAGATTCTTTTTCTTCTTTCATGTTTTACCTCCATAAAAACAAAGAAAAAAGATTATAAAAATGTTTCTCCAACCCGGTTAAAAAAGTTTTGGATTTTACTCTCATTTGGCCATTCAAATTAGAAAGAAGGGCGGGTTTTCGAGCCTGCGAGAAAGTTAGAGGGAAATATGAAATCTAAAACTCAAGGTTAAAAGGAAATTTTCA
>CAZHMB010000029.1:0-6547 GCA_964533515.1 Candidatus Woesearchaeota archaeon
TTTTTCCAGAGTATCCGTCGACAGTTAGCATTTCTTGATCTGAAAGTTTTTCTGTTGCGTCACCTGTTCCAACAACGCTGGGTATTCCCATTTCTCTTGAGACTATTGCTGCGTGTGCAGTTAAGCCCCCTTCGTTGGTCACAACTGCTGCAGATTTTTGCATTGCAACAACCATGTCCGGGTTTGTCATTTCTGTAACTAAAATATCTCCTTGTTTTATTTTTCCAAGGTCTTTTAGATCTTCTATTATTTTTACTTTACCTGCTGCAATTCCTGGAGATGCAGCTAAGCCCTCGACGATTACCTCTCCTTGTAGCTCTGGCCTTTTTTGATCTTTAGAGATATTTTTTTCTAAATGTGTTGTGATCGGACGAGTTTGGACAATGTAAATCTCATCTCCTTCTATTGCAAATTCTATATCCTGTGGTTTACCGTAGTGTTCTTCTAATTTTATTGCGGTTTCAGCAAGGTTTACTAACTCATGTTTTTCTAGAACTTTTCTTTCAGATCTTTCGGGAGTTAACTTAACAATCGATTGTTCTCCTGCAGCGTTTCTTGTTATGGCTATCTTTTTCTTGGCCGTTTTTTCTTTTTGTACTTCTAGTTCTCTTGAGATTTCATAGTTGTCTGGGGTTATTCTTCCAGAGACAATTCCTTCCCCGAGCCCCCAAACAGCTTCTATGATTATATTTTCAGAACGATTTGAGGGGTCTTTTGAGAACATAACTCCCGATTTATCGGAGTCGACCATCTTTTGAACTACTACTGCAAGTTTTGATTTTTCATGCGCGAAGCCCTTTTTGTTTCTATAATATGTTGCTCTCGAGGTGAATAGGGATGCGAAGCATCTTTTTACACTATCTATCAATTTGTGTTTTCCTTTTATGTTTAGATAAGTGTCTTGTTGTCCGGCGAAGCTCGCATCGGCTAAGTCTTCTGTCGTTGCTGAAGATCGGACTGCTACGAAAATTGGTTCGCTTGAAGTCTTTAAAATATCCATTGCTGAACTCGAACCTGCAGGGCCATCAAAATCTTTTATATCCAAGTTTTCATAAGAATCAGATATTTCTTTTTCCAAATCTTTTGGCATTTCTGAATCTTCTATGAAAGCACGGATTTGTTTTGTAACTTCATTTAGTTTATCTGTGTCTTCGTAGTTTAAGTTATCAAGAAGTTCGTGCATTTTGTTTTTTATTCCCGCAGTTTCAATAAAATAATCATAAGCTTGAGCGGTCACAACGAATCCTGGAGGGACCTGAACTTTTAGATTGTAAATTTCAGAGAGGTTTGCACCTTTTCCCCCAGCGACGCTTCCAGAATTTTTATCTAGTTCGAAAAACCATTTCACAAAATCTTTTTTTGATGATTTTTCTGGAGTGTTTTGTTGGGGTTCTGGAGCTTCAGAGATGGAGGGCTCTTTTTGAGGAGATTCTTTTTTATTTTCAGAAATTATTCGTAAATCCCCACTTTTTTTTAATATTTCTTCAGCAGATTTTTTTTCATTTTTCATACGAGAAGTCATTTCATCTAAAGCTTGCTCTTTCTGATCGTCGAATTTTTCCTGTTCTTTCAAAGCGTCTTCAATTAAAAAATCCATTTTCCTCTTTTGGGTAGTATTTAATTGAAAAAGTATAAAAGAGTTAATAAAGTTTATTGTTGTAGAGAAGAGTGTTTATTCACTAATAGCGTCTGCAGGACATTGTTCAATTGCATCTTTTACACACTTTGGAGCGTCTTTCCCTTCGATATCTCTAGCCTTAGCTTTTCCGTTGTCTTCAAGATAGAAAATTTCATCACAGATTTCGGCGCAAAGGCCACATCCGATACATTTTTCTTGGTTTACTTTTGGCATTTTATAAAAAGAAGAGCAAGGTTTAAAAATGTTTGTTGTTTTTTTGTTTCATGAACTTAATTTTTATGGGGCCTCAAGGAAGTGGGAAAGGAACGCAAGGAAAAATTGTTGCTGAGAGGTTGGGTTTCGCACATATTTCAACAGGGGATTTATTAAGGGGGGCTGAAGGGGATTTGAAAAAAGAAATTGATTCTTATATTAATGAGGGCAATTTAGCCCCGGACGAACTTATACTTAGAATTTTACAGGAGAGGATTAAAAAAGATGATTGTTCAAAAGGGTTTATCCTTGATGGATATCCCCGAAATTTACAGCAGGCACAGGATTTGAAAGAGGTTGTGGACGTAGATTTTGTTGTTGAGATAACTCTTGGAGAGAAGGAATCAATCAAGAGACTTTCTGGAAGATGTTTTTGTGAAAAATGTGGAAAAAGTTATAATTCTGTTATTGATGTTTTTAAACCTAAGATTGAAGGAATCTGTGATGATTGTGGGGGAAAATTTATTCAAAGGGCAGACGATTATCCAGAAGCAATCAAGAAGCGTTTGGAAATTTATCGTAATGGAACTGGGCCGATTCTGGATTTTTATGAAAAGGATAATACAGCAAAAGTTTTTAAGATTGATGGGGAGCAATCAGTTGAAACGGTTACAGAGGATCTTTTTGGCACCCTTAAATATTAATCTGTTTCTTTCAACTTTCCAAATTCGTAGACATTTTCTTTTCCCACTACGAAAACTTTGAATTTTTTTAAAGGAGAGTTAGGGACTATTGAAAATCCTGGCAGGTCTTTGTAGTCTTCATTGATTTCTGTTCCTTCAAGAAGGGGGAAAAAACTTGGGACGACCACGAATTGTTTGCTTTTGTGTTTTCCTATAAGAAAGACTTTGTATTTTTCTTTTTTTATTCCTCCCGGGTCTTTTAAGTTTATGGCAGGATGGAGATGCCCCATGACTATTGTTTTAATATCTTTGTCGTAGATTTCTGGAAAGATTCTTTGCCCGTGAGTAAATGCCAGTTTTTTGTCTTCAGTGATGTAATAATCCAGATAGTCACGGTCTTTGAGGAGAATTTTGTCATGGTTGCCTTTTATCAAGATAAGGTTTTTTTTAGTTACAAATTGTTGGAGAAAGTTCAGAATTTCTTTTATCTCTTTCATTTCTCCTTTATCAAAACCGAAATAATGTTTTATATCTCCCAACAAGATTATTTTTTCCACTTCGTAGCCTTTGAATTTTATTTGATTGATTATTTTTTGGATTTGGTCTTTTGTTGTTTTAATTTGGCTGAAGGGCAAAGACATTCCTTGTTTTTGTAACATAGATTCATAGCCGATATGCAAATCTCCGATTACAAGAATTCCTTTTTTTGGAAAGAAGATTGTTTTGTTGACAAGAATGAATTCTGGCCGAGTGATTCTTTTTTTCATACATATTTGGAGAAAAGGGGGGTTAAAAGTTTATTGGAAATTACCAGATTTCTTTTCGATTTCACTCATATAAATCCTATGCATTCTTTTTAGAAAGTCCTGTTTATCTTCCACCCTCATTAAGTCCATGTGGCTTTCGAGCAGAAGGTTCAACGAAAATGGAGAGGGAATTCTAACAGGATTTGAAGAGATTTTTATTTTCTCTGACTTTATCCAATCTAGAACACGTTTTGCATTGGTGATGTCCATTAGATCTTCAAGAACTTCTCTTTTGGCTTCGTTGAGTATTGGAAATTCTTTGGATATTTTTCTGACAGCTGTAACAAGAAAATGGGATTTCATTTGTTGTTTTTTTACATTTTTTCTTTGTCCTTTGTACATTCTTAGAATCATTAAAGATCTTGTGGCGCAATGCCTGAATCTTCTTGTCAAGATGTCTGTTTTTTCAATTGCTTCTTTTAAAATATTCTCAAGATCTTTTGAATCAAGCTTTTCAAGAGCGGTTTCAAAATATTTTATTGGATTTTGATCACTTGAAAAACCTGCAAAGTAGAAACCCCTGTCGCTGATGCCGATCTCCAAATCCCTTTTTAATTTTTGGCCGATCAGAAATCCTAATGCTCTGGACAACGCGTCATTTACTCTTCGGCCGTACATGCTGTTTACTAGGAGGTATTCCTTTTTCTCCTTTTCGTCTATATAATGTTCTGCAGTGATGAGGTTTTTGTCAGGGAATTCTGAAAATTTATGTTGTTGAGAAAAATAATTGTATATTTCCCTGGCTGGTTTTGGAGTTAGATAAAGATGATTTTTTATGAAGTCTAAAATCTCCGCCTCTGATTTTCTTTCCTCAAATTTTTGTTTTAACAATGTTCGAAGTTCGTTTATTTCTAAAGCTGTTTCAAAACTTAAAGGAAGCATTTCTGAAAACCAGCTTGGAATTGTTGGTGCCCTGTCAACTGCTGCTCGGACATAAAGATTCATCCCTTTTGTATATGCGTATAAATATTTCTTTCCTCCTAGGACAAAAACATCTCCTTTTTTCATTCTGCTTAGGAAACTTTCATCTATAACTCCAATCTGTTCTCCTGAAGGAGAAAGTTTTACAGTTATGAAAGATTCTTCAGGGATGGTGCCTATGTTTGTCATATAGATTACACGAGCAAGTTTTCCTCTTTTTCCGATCTGATGTGTTTCTGGGTCGTACCATATTTTTCCGTAGACATAATTTTTTTCAAGGTTGTACTCCCCTGAAAGATAACTTATGACCGAATAGAAATCTTCTTTGGTTAGGTTCTGGTAACAATAACTTTTTCTAATCGTTGAAAGTAGTGTTTTTATGTTCCAGTTTTTGCTTATTGCCATCCCGAATATTTGCTGACTTAAAACGTCCAGGGCGTTGTGTGGGAATTGGATATTATCTATTTTCCCTTCAAACATCTCTCTTTGTATTACTGCACATTCAATCAAATCATCTCTGTCAAAGACTATGAATTTACCTTTTGTTATTTCATGTAATTTGTGTCCTGCTCTTCCGACCCTTTGCAATGCTCGGCTTGATGCTTTCGGGCTTCCCATTAAAATTACTAAGTCGATAAATCCTATGTCGATTCCAAGCTCGAGAGAAGTTGAACACGCGACGAGCTTTAGTTTTCCTTCTCTGAGGTTCTCTTCAATTTCGAATCGGTGGTCTTTGCTTAAGGAAGAATGGTGGGCTGCAATATTTTCGTCTGTATAATCTGTTGGGAATTTGTCTTTGAAATAATTCACAACTCTTTCTGTTGCTGCCCGAGTATTTGTGAAGATCAAAGTTGTTTTGTGCTTTTTTACCAAGTCATTGATTAAGTGATACATTTTGTTTCTTGGGTTTGGATGTTCAATTAAATTATCGACAGGTGTTAGGACTTCAAGGTCGAGTTTTTTATTCGATTCAACTTTTGCTATAGCGACTTTTCTTTTTTCGTCTTTGGGGTTTATTCCCACAAGGAATTTTGCGACTTCTTCAAGGGGGGAAACTGTTGCGCTTAGACCAATTTTTGTTGGAAAACCTTTTGAGTTTGTATAGACTAATTCGTTTAATCTTTCAAGGCTTAATGAAAGATCAACCCCTCGTTTGTTTCCCATTGAGTGGATTTCGTCTAGGATACAGTATTCAACTTTTTGAAAAGCCTCTATGAATTTTTTTGTTGTCAGGACAATAGCTAAACTTTCTGGGGTGGTGATCATAATGTGTGGGGGTTTTCTTGCCATTTTTGCTCTTTCGCTTGTTGTTGTATCGCCGGTTCTTAATCCCACGCGAATTTCTTGCAATTCTATTTTTTTATCTTTTGCTAGTTTTTGAATTTCTTCAAGAGGTTCTTTAAGATTTTTTGAGATGTCGTTACTAAGGGCTTTTAATGGCGAGGTGTAAAGAGCATAAACTCGGTCTTCAAGTTGGTTTTTTTCAGCAAGGAAGACTAGTTGGTTTAAAATTGAAAGAAAAGCGGTCAAAGTTTTTGTTCCGCCGGTTGGAGCTGAGATTAAAATATTTTTTTTATTGTGGATGTTTAGGACCCCATATTTCTGGGCTTCGGAATAATCTTCGAATTTTGAAAAGAACCATTCTTTGACCAGAGGGTGTAAAACTGAAGAGATTTCTTTCTTTGAATATTTTTTTGCGGGATATGTTTGTGACATGATTATTTTAAGACAAACTAGTTTAAATATTAAAGTTACTCTCAGAAAGTGGATTAAGGGGTTTTAAGGTTTTCTAGTGAAATTAAACAAGAATTGTTAAATCTGGGTGTGATTGGAGAGTGAAGAGGGGAGAATTAGTGGGAAGAAGGGGGTTTTAAGGGTTGCGTTCTGTCACAATAAACTATAAAAAGTTGGGTTTGTTTAGAATTATTACAGAAAATGTATAAATTTGATAGTGCGCGATGGTTGGAGATTAAATCCAGATCTCCTCGAGCATTTGTTTGTTGGAATTGTGGAAAGCAAGTAGCATCAGAGAAAGCATATGAAACTTATGATGGGAAAGGTAATTCATACAGCATTATTTATGGTTGTCCTAATTGTAATGCTCCAATTATTGTAGATGATCAGAATAAAGAAGTCTTATCTTCATCACCTGGATTAGAAATAAAAAATCTTCCAGAGAATATTGGACCAGTTTATAATGAGATCCGAAAATGTATGCAAGTTGGGTGTCCGAATGGTGCGATTATGCTAATGAGAAAATTGATTATGCATATCTCTGTCGAAGAGGGTGCGGAAGGGGGTAAAAA
>CAZHMB010000030.1:0-6493 GCA_964533515.1 Candidatus Woesearchaeota archaeon
AGCGGACTCTTAGTGAGAATCTTTTTGATATTGATGATTTCTTTAGGATGTATGGGGAGGTTAAGGACGAATGAAATTAGTCGGTATCTTAATGAATAAGCGTATTGAGTTTTACACAGAGGCTAGTATGAATAAAAAAAAAATTGAATCTCTTTGGCACTTTTATTCTGTTTATTCGATTTCATTAGCCATTACTGGATTTGAGGATTTGAATATTAAGAAGAAGAATAACTTGATGAAAGACTTGATTGAATCTCAGGCGGATGGAGATTTTGATTTTGATGCGTGTAATAAACTTATGGATTTTGTTAAGACTGATATGAAAGTTATTGAAACAGCCATTGAGATTCTTAATATAAAAAAGGAGGCTGGTGAAATTTTCGGAGATACTTATAGAAGTGGGATGTTTGCCGTAAATAGATATGACTGATTTAATTCCTATTAACCAAGTATTTTCTCAGATTGCCCTAAAGAAATTAGCTTACTTCGGTGGTTCTACTCTTGGGAACGATGTTTATTACATGAAAGAATTTTTAGACATGATGATTAATATTATTGGCGAAGAAAAACTTGTCAAGCTATTGAAGGATGATAATTCTCCGAACAAAGCCGTGACTAATCGAATAGGCAATAGCTGGGCGGATTTTAAAAAGCAACTTATCAAGTTCGATAGAAAAGTCGATGAAACAAAAAGGGCTTACGATACTCTGGACACAAATGACTTCAAGAAAAAAGATACTCCCAACTATAAACAATTTCTAGAGAACGCTGAAAATATTTCTATGATTAAGCCAGACTTGTATGCTTTGTTCGTTTTCGTGATTAGTTGTACTTCGATTCAGAAAATGAATATCCGTAATGAAGATTTCAAAATCTTTCAACAAAAAGGTTATAGAGCTACTGGAGAATTGGATAAACGAAAGGTTGGAGATGCGCCGAAACCTGTGGTGGAAGCATGAAATATAAATGTGGACATGAGACTGATGGTGTTATTATCTTGGATTCCAATATCCTTTCTATGACTATGTATTTACAATGGGCAGAGGGTGAGGGTAATTTAGAATCAGAGGAAGAATGTTTTGATTGTTTTCTAAAAAGAACAGGGAGCAAAAATGGTTCAGACTCACTATCTTAATAATAAAACTTATTGGGGATTCAAAGATGACTATGGAAAGATTCAACCGTTTCAACTTGGTATTTTTGCTACGTCTGGACATGGTAAAGGATTAAGTTCTGAATTTATTGTTGAAGAGTGGAGAAAGGAAACAAACGGAGTCGTGATTTATCTTGCAGACCCAAAGGACGAAGCGGAGGGTTCATTCGTTCAATACGAGCCAAAAGAAAAATATCACGTTAATCAACTACAATTAGACGGAATGAGAAAAGAAATTCATCCTTGTAAACTTTATCATCCTTTTACATTCAACATTCCGAAAGGTTTACTTCCTGACGTAAATTTCTTCACCGTTCCGATTAAAAGCATGACCCGAGAGGACTGGTCGATTCTGGCTGAGAGTTCTTTTGATTCTGAGGCGATTAAGTTAATGATGAGAGTTGCATCCGATTTGCCTAGAAATGCTGGACTTTATGATTTTCTACATAGTATTGAGAGACTGACAGAGGGTAAAAAGTCTAAACGAAAAGCTGTGTCGGATGCTAAGAATTGGTTTTTATCTTCTGGTGGTGGGACTTCTAAATCTGTAGCCGAGATTGGGAATTTGCTTAGTCCGTTTCGTAAGAACTATTTTCTAAGAAAAGAGACCTGCGAGATGAAACTAGATTGGAAAGAGATTCTAAACGACTCAACTAATTATCACGTTTTTCTTAGTATGTGGTTGAAGGATGAAAAGTTGAAAGAGTTTATGGTTTTGAATCTGCTTAGTAATATCGTAAACAATTCTCACCTAGCAAAGAAACCGATTCTTTTGGTTATCCCAGAAATTAAGTCGCTTTGTCCGAGATTGCCTCAAGGTTATAAATATTTTTTATCTCACGCAATCACAAAGGCAATGGTTACTATTCGAAGTAAGGGGCATGGAATGTCTAGTATTTGCGATAGCCAGAACTGGTCTGATACGGATGATAAAATTAAAGGGTCTTGTACGATTACTTTGTTCGGAAAATTGAATCCAAAAGACCGTGAAGTTGTAGGAAAGGCTTGTGCGTACGGAAAGACTGTGAAGGGCGAATTGAAAGAGTTGGTTGATAATCAATGCGGATACTTGATGTATGATAAAGAAGATGATGGAATTTTTCGGGTATTTATGCCCAGACATATGCACAAAGAACCAGATTATAATTGGATTGAGATGTATCGAAAGCATTTCGGTAGCAATATGAAGAAGTATGATGAGTTAGTTAAGTTTATGAGAGACGAATATAATTCGGAAGAGCTAGAAACCAAAGAATTCATTGAAAGAAAACTGAAAAAGGAAGAAGAAGAACGTAGACGTAGAGAAGAGGCGACAAAAGAATCCCAAGAAAATAATCAAGTTGAAAAGCCGAAAGAAGATAAGCCGAAGGTTGAAGACAAGAATAGAGATACGATTATGAAACTTTGCTGGGAGAAGAAGAAGGAGAATCCGAAGTTATCGCTTACTAAGATTGGGAAGGAGCTAAACATCCATCACTCAACCGTTGGAAAGTATATCGAAAAGTGGAATGAAAAATTGGATGAAGATAGAGAGGCGCAGACTAGCCCCGAAATTATTGCTCCGATGATTGGAGATGGAGTGATGAAGGAAGAAGTTGAAGGCGTTGAAATTCTTAATGCTCCAGAAGTTATCTCAGATGTTGAAGAATCTTATGAGGCTCAGGATAGCGAATCGATTGCAGGTGGAGTGCCAGATAAAAAGGTCGGCAAGTCCGCGAAGGATAGCGATGATTATGAATTCGGATTCTTGAAGGATGCCGAGAAGTCCGATGAGGATAAAGTTCTCGAAAGCCTTAACTGATGGCTAGGCATTTCTTAAAAGGCTGTTTCCAGCTAGGGATTTTTTTCGGCTAAGCATAAGTTTATAAATTTCTTAATCTAATATAAATAGTCAATAGCACCGCGAATGCTATTTCAGATAAAAGAAAAACAGGATAATGGCTATGGATAATGTTTGTCGGCTGGGGAAAAAGAAAGATGGATTGGGGATAGCTCGATGCCTCGGTTGGTATGGTTTACCGTCGGTAAAACTAAATCGTTGGCTTGGCTCAACTGGTTCGGAAGGGGACGCATAAGAACATGGCGGTACATAAAACAATAGGAAAGTTCTCTCTTAGGGTAAATTTCACTCGATTACAACGGGGATTACTATGAGAGGAGGCGCTTGGCTTGTTTGTATAACGGCTAAACAATAATTAAAAATGGCTAAAAAAATAACACAATGAGTAAAACTTTTGGAGCAGTAGATAAAAAACAAAGACGTACACGTTCGGATTTAGGGAAGAAGCATAAGACGTATAAAGGAAAGCCTACCCAAAACAAGCGCCGAGTCCGATATGAAAAAAGGATTGGAAATAAAGAGTTCATTGAAATTTGGTGCTGGGAGATTCGTATGATGAGTCAGGAAGGTTATTTGAGATTACCTAGATGGACTCGGGCGAAGATGTCTAAAATTACTCCGATACCCCTGAGAAAGGAAATAGGAAGATTCACGCCTCATGTTTCTGAAATCAATACAAAAGAGAAATTAGAGCAATATATTGCTGAGAGGATGTGGGTTGGGACTTTTTGGGTGAAGGGATTTTCTAATGCTAAAAATAGATATAACTGTAAGGCAGTCAGGATGTGCGAGATTGTAGTTAAGGATAACGATGAAGGCAACATAGGGAAAATGACAAAGGACTGGAGACTTCATAGGTATTCTTGGTTCTATAAGGGGTAAAGTTTATATAGTCTTTATTCGTCTAAATGTTATGAAGAAAAGACTTCCTCCTTATAGAAGAAAATGGACTGAGACCATCGTACTCTATATTCATGAGAATGGCAAAAGTCATGGCTCTAAGCTATCAAGAGACGTAAAAAAATCACAACCAGTAATCTATAAACAATTGAATATACTTGCGGAAGAGGGCTTTGTTATTCATTCAGAATCGGATGGCGGACATGGAAATTCTAATACTTTTGTGCTTACAAATAATGGTAATCTTCTTGCCAATTATTTTATTGACAATAGCAAATTCAACAAAACTCTACAAAAAAGATATGGAGGTATTCTAAAATGATTACTGAGAAGATGCTTAAAGATGTATTTGCTCCTACCTATGAAAATATGTTATCTATGCAAACCATTTCTGGGGCATCGTTTAATAAATATTTTAAGGATATAAAGTGGATTATGAAGGGTAACATTTCTTCCGAGACTGTTGATGATATGAAAACTATTTTTGATGGCTTAGATAAAAAAGAGATAATAATATTTTCTCCGAATAAAGAAAGGTTAGATTCTATGAATGAAGTAAATTCAAAAATTATTTTTCCGTTCGATAAAGTTTTTTTAGAATACCCCATGGCTCATCAGGTTACCAGAAAGAGATTTGGTGATGTTATAATAAAAATAACGAATGGATTTTATCTACAGGCTATTAAAGATGATGATGGTAAAATTAAGGCGATAGCCTTAGTTACTCTTTGGCTTGATTATGGTGCTAATATAAATAATCCGTATGAAGAGGGGCTAAACCCACAATCTTTTATTATACCTTATAATCATTTTTCTAAGAAACTTATAATCCCTGACGATGCAACAGAAGAGCAGAGAATAACTGTAGAGACCGTTGTTTCTTTAATGAAAAAAATATGCTACCTTGTGCAAAAAAAAGAGTACGCAGAATATTATAAATGGACTCCTTCTGGCATTGTTAGAAAAGATATTGTTCATTCTCATGATGTAAAATCTCATAAGAGACATTTCTGGAAAGATAGTGGCAAGTTCAAAATCCCGTCATTGAGCAAAGAAGAAATTCTCAGCAGGGGATATGGAATAGACGAGTGTGTTTTTAGGGGATATGAATTAAGGAGGGATGTTCCTTATCTTATTGTTGGTTCATATAAAGTTGGAGAATCTAAAAAAGTTAAGAAGTCTGAAAATAGAGTTATACATATATTAAAAAAGAGGATTTTTAAAAATGAAGAAAAACTTGGAGTTATCTTGTCTAAAATATTTCCTAACGACATAATAAAGAGACACGATAGAAGACGGGTTAAACCTCTTGAGCTTGATTTCTATATCCACAAACTTAATCTAGCTTTTGAATATGACGGAGAACAACACTATGACAGGAGGGTCTGCGAAGAGGTTTTCAAATCTGATTTTGATTCACAAAGAGGAAGGGATATAAAAAAAAATGCTATGTGCCGTCATAAGAAAATAAAACTTATAAAAATTAAATATAACGAGCCTCTTACTGTTGCTAATGTTAAAAAGATTATTAAACTGACAGCACCAAATGTTCTACATTAAGATGGAAGATAACACGAATAAGCTAACACGTGCATTCGGATATTCTAGAAAATCTCCAGATGATAAGAAAAATACAGATGTCTCTATAAATAATCAAAACGACATAATAATAATCACATGTAAAGATAAGGGTTGGACTCATGATTCTACTGAAGAAGATAGAGACATAAGTGGTGGCGATAGGTCTAGAAGGGGTATAAAAATTCAGATTGAAAAGGCTAAGCAATTTAAGAAACAAAACCCAGAGATTAATGTTTATATTCTTGTTAAGGATTCTAAGAGATTTGCCAGAGATTCTACATTCTTCAAAGAGACCCTTATTGATTTGCAATCTTATGATATAAAGGTTTTTGCTATTATGAAAAATGATTTTCTAGACCCATCTAACATTGGGGATAGGGTTATGAGTGTTGTTGATGAGCAGGTTATTTTTGATGCTAAGAATTATGCTAAACTATCAGAAAAAATTAAAGTTAGTAAATCGCTTCCATGTGTTCCTGCCTCTTTTGGGTATAAATATGATAAAGATAAAAATTGGGTAATTAAGAAATCTGAGTCTAAGATTATACCAGACTTGCTTTCTGACTATGTTTCTGGGCGTGATTACAAGGCTACAATGAAAGATTATAAGGTTACTAAGGGAAAATACTATCGGATAATAAAAAACGCTAAGAAAGGCTTATTTTCGGGATTTGTATGTTATACTAAAAAATACAAAGATTCCGATGGCAATATTATTAGGACTGAAGAAATCAAATATAAAGGTAGTCACGAGCCTATTATTTCTGAAGAATTGTTTAACAAATGTAATTCTTAATTATAGAAATTCTTATAACTATCGACCTATAACTATGCGACAAAACTTAAAAATTAGCTAACCACTCACTTCCGTTCTTTGGTTTCTTTTCTATAATCTCGTTTATCAAATCTACAAATTCTTTCTTCTTCATACGCCCTGCGGAAATTGATTCTATCTGACTACCAGTATTTTTATTATAGACTCCTAATTCTCCGATTCCGTTATCTTCAAATCTCAAAAA
>CAZHMB010000031.1:0-5943 GCA_964533515.1 Candidatus Woesearchaeota archaeon
GGGGTGGCGGACTCACAAGTTTAAATTTAGCAAGAATCTTCATAGAAGGTCCAGAAAATAAATCAAATTCAACTTATGATTATCTAATTGTAAAAGGAATTAATCTGACTTCCCAAAATAATACAAAAACAATTTATATTGATAGAATCTTAAACGGAACGGGGCTATGTATAAAAGATGCTGAGATAACAAACATCTCTGAGATAAGTGCTAATTGTCAAGGAGAAAATGAATTTTCAATAAAATGTCCCGGAGTTAATGGGGATTATTCTTGCACATTAATTGAAAATGATTCAAGATATATGATTACTGGATTAAAACATTCTGGAGTTATGGAAATAAATGGTTTTTGTGGGGATAGTGTAGTTAACAACGGAGAAACTTGTTCTTCATGTCCCGCAGATGTTGGGGCTTGCCAAACTATAGATCCTCCCGGAGGCGGTGGCGGTGGTGGAGGGGGCACACCAACTCCAAAGACAAATGAAACTAATAATAACTCTTTAAGTTTTTCAACTAGCAATGCAGATACTACTTCAAGTGGAAATGAAGATCAAAACCCTTTTACAAATCAAACAGAAACAAGTGGTTTTTTCTCAAGGATAACTGGAGCAGTTGTTGGGACTGCAGGAAAAGGAAGCTTTTGGGTTATAGCTTTTATTGTTGTGATATTTGGGGTTGTTTCAGTTATGCAACTTAGAAAAAATAGGAAGTTTAAAGAAAAAATTAGGCCGATTGTGGCTAAGTATAACTGGTTAAAGAAGAGATAAATCTATAATAGCAAAGTTTAAATTTCAATTAATTTTCAATTTCTCATGACAATCTACATTGTTCGTCACGGGCTGACAAAGGAGAATAAACAGAGGGTTTTCCAGGGACATCTTCCAGGAGAACTTTCATTAGAAGGAATTAAACAAGCGAAGAAGATTGCTAAATATTTTAAGGATTTGCAGATAGATTTGATCCTCTCAAGTGACCTTAAGAGAGCAAAAGATACGTTATTAGAGATATTAAAATTTCATGAAGATACTCCGGTGGAGTATTTAAAAGAGTTAAGAGAAAGAGATTATGGAATTTTTTCTGGCAAACCAAGAATTCGCGTTGAGGATTCAATTGCGAAAAAAGAATTTGAATCGAAAGAATCAATGTATGAACGGTCGGAGAAATTAATCAAGAAGATAAAAGAGAGTAAGGCTAAAAATACTCTTATTGTGGGGCATGGATCAATGAACAAGATGCTTATCACTTCCTTGTTAGGCAAGGGAGAGGAATTTAGGAAAAACTTGCCCCTTATGGAAAATGCAAGCATCTCTTTTGTAAGACAAGAAGGAGATTCTTTCTATCTGGATATCTTCAGTTCTCTTGACCATCTAAAAAATTTATAAACCCCAGACCACTTTAATTTCAATGCCAAAAGAAACAATCTTTATTGGGGGAGGGGATTATAGGAAAAAAGAAAATGCAGAAGTAGATACGTATCTTCTTGAAACATTAAAGGAAAATGCAAAAGTAGTTTTCTTGCCTTTTGCAGTAAAAGAAATAGAGAAGAGGGAAAGTAGGGCAAGATCAATCTCTGAAGCGCTTGGAACAGATAGAAAATTAATCTTCTCAATGATTGATGAAAATACTCAAGATTCAAAAGAGATCATCGGAGAAATAGAGAAGGGGGATGCAGTCTTCCTTTTAGGGGGAGACCCCCTTTTGTTATTGGCAGAGATTAAAAGATTGGGTTTGGTAGAGACGCTTGTAAATTTTGAGGGGATTTTGATTGGATATAGTGCTGGAGCAATGATTTTTTCAGATAAGATCATCATCCCAGGGGGGATGGACGAGAGATATCCCGAAGACAAAATTTCGGAAGGTTTGGGCATTTTCGATTTTAGTATTATACCCCATTATAGCCCAGAACATAAAGAGGCCGTACAAAAATTATCCAAGGTCTCAGATATTTACGCTCTTCCAAACAAGAGTGCTTTGGTGATGGAAAAAGGGAAGAAAAAGGAAATTGGAGAGGTTCTTTATTTTAGAAGGAAAATTTCCCCATAGCAATATTTATATAATGAGAGAAATCTCTTTTTTCATGGCAAACAAGATACTTTTTATCTGGCCACAAGAACCTTTCTTACCCCAGGGGCTGTTTAAGCATTTTGTCTTTCTTGGAGAAACTGCAGAATATGCTAAGCGATTTGGGGAAGTCAAGATCTATGACCTAAGCGTAAGACCAGAAAAAAGAAAGACTATTTTAGCTGAAGCAAAAAAGAGCGATTACATATTTATCCCTATTGAAGCATATAATGTAATTGACGCAATCAATTTATCCAAAACATTAAGAAAAAATGGGGATGCAAAAATTATCTCTTACGGTTCCGTTCCATCTGTTAATCCTTTTGTCTTAAGCCCTTATTTCGATTATGTGTTAAAAAATGGGCATTGGCAAATAGCAATAAAAGAACTAATTTTAGATAAGGAAAAATTTGAAAAGTCTTTAATAAATAAAAATATTTACGACAAAAAGTGTTCTTTTGAGAGTCATGAGTGGTGTTTTCCAGCATTGGATCTTTTACCCATGGAGGAATATTCAAAGATTCATCCAAATCAGTTGGAGTTTAGCGTTCAAAGGGGGTGTGTTTTTAATTGCCCTTTCTGTAATGAGAAATCTAAGGTTCCAGAGGCAAGAACCTATCAGAGAGATCCCTCGGAGATAGTAGAATTCTTGAAGAAGAATAAGGGATATTACTATTACTTTGACGCAACCACTTTCACACAGAATCGCGAATGGGTGAGGGAATTATGTAAACTAATTAAGCCTCTAAAGATTAAGTGGAGAACTGTTACAAGGATCGACCAGATTGATGAAGAGTTTGGAAAAATTCTCTCAGAAGCCGGATGTGATAAAATTGGGTTTGGAGTAGAATCTTTTCTTTTAGAGAGGCAGAAAGAATTTAAAAAAGTAATGACTCCTAAGATAGTTAGAGAAAAATCGGACATATTAATTAAGAATGGGATAGTTCCACGCGCCTTTTTTATATTGGGTTTACCAAATCAGACCAAGGAAGAGATTCTTGAAACTCAAGAACAAATAGAAAAGCTGGGGATAGAATATAGGTGGAAGGAGTACATTTCTTTCGAGAAAGTCAAAGAAGCAAATACGATAGAAGACTTCAAGATTTTCGAAAGAAGTAATTTTCCGAAACATAAAATCCCCGGGGTTTCATTTGAGCTTTATAACAAGCTCTCATCTATAGAAAGATGAATGATAAGATCTTATCTATTGATTATCTGAAGAGTGCCTTATCCATCAATACTTTTGTTGGATGCTCGTTGGGATGCAAATATTGTATAGTTGGAAGGATAACAGAGAAAGTTCCCAAGAGAATTTCTTCTCCAGAAGAAGCAGTAAGAAATTTACTTAAAAATAAATTTTTTATACCTAACTTAACTCCAATAATGATTAATAACAAAACAGACCCTTTTTTAACATCTGTTAAATCAGATACTTTAAGAATCTTAGAGTTACTTCAAGTAGAGAATTTAAAAAATCCAAGAATAATTATATCTAAACTTCCTTTACACCCTAAGGACTTGGAATTTCTTGAAGAATTAAACGAAACGGTTTTTTTTATTTTTTCATATTCAAACCTTTTTTTACCTTTAGAAAAAGTGCAATCTTCTTTTGTAAAGATTTCTCTTGAAACTTTAAAAAAAAGAAAGAAAGTCAAAGCACTTCACTATTGGAGGCCCTTAATTAGGGGGTTAAATGATTCTGAAGAGAGTCTTGTTGAAGTTTTGGAAAATGTAAGGCATTCTTGTGATGGGAGTATTATTTCGGGGATAAGAATTGTTGGGAGTATAAAGAATGAGTTAGAAAATTGCGGAGCGGATTTAAAAGATTGGGGCGGAGATATTAACCATAAACATTTTCCGTTGGATATACAAAAAAGAATCTTAACTATTAGGGATAAATTGGCTTCAAGTTATCCGTTATATAGGCATACCAGTTGTGGGATAAATTCTTGTCTTAATAGAAGTGATTGGGGGTTTAATTTTTTAAGAGGTTTTCCACATTGCCTTCCCGGTTGCAAAAATAAAAACAATTGTATATTGACAAAACCAAAAAAAGCGGATGTTGAGAAGTTTTTAAAGTCAATAGGATTACCCTTAGATTATTCTTTAAACGAAGATCATATATATTTGAATCAAGAAATAGCACAAGACGAAAAAGTTTTTCTTTCGCATTCATTAAATTTTCCGATAAAGGCTGAGAAGATCAACAAAAGTTTTTCTGAGAAATTAATTTTGGGGGAAGGAGATGAGTAATTTAACAGAAACACTTGTAGGGAAGAGGAATCAATTGGTTCTTGATGTTTTGGAGGGAAAAGGGATCAGAGGAATTTCCTTAGCGGAGGTATATGCAATCGCCCAGAGAAGAAAAAGATTAAGGATGGTCTCTTCTGGAGAGATGGCCTCCTTAAACGGGGCAGCAGAATTATACTTTAGGGAAAGATTAAGGGCTGTTTCAGAAGAGGGTTATGAATCTTACTTGGCATTAAAGGAAGGTGTAGAAGTAGAGGAGAATACTCAAAAAGTTTTAGACGTTATGGATGAAAGTGGCATAAAAGGAGAGTTTATTTCTTCTAAGACCGGGCTGGACATGAGAACAGACCATGGAGAAATTCGGAAGGCCCTTTATCAGGTTTTAGATAGAAGAAAAAAAGAATCAAGAAGGGATTTAGAAAGGTCTTTCGAGCCTGGTCGAATGCGAGAACAAGCAGCTAGTTTCACCTTAGATTTTGAAGAATTAGCTAACCAGACCACGTATGGAATTTCCTTGCGAAAGAGTCTCAGAGATTGTGTTTCAAAAGGGACCCCCCTTAACTTTTATTATTATCTATGTCTCAGGTTTAGAAATGAAGAAGGTAAATTGGGGATTCACCCCAATCTTGGCGCATTTAAATTTAAAGATCTATATGGGGGAACCCAAACAAGAGCGGGAGACTCTAAAGAATACCAGATAGGTTTGGTGGAGGATCTTGCAAAGGCAACACGAGGATTAAACATAACACACAATCTTTTGGTTGCGGATTTTGATTTGGTAAAATTTGGAGAGAGAGGGGTTTCATTGTTTCCTTTGGCTGAAGAATATATTTCCTCAGTGAGGAAGAGAGTTAGTGGAGACATCTCTGTGGCTGGAAATCGTTCATTTTTTCAAAGGGATGGAAAAGGACCAGTAAGATACGAAGAAGTCTTGGGATCTATTCAGAGGAACGACGGGGCTTTTGTAAGCGTCGGAGAGGTGGAAAGAACCTTAGAGGGCACACAAGAGAAGTATTCTGTATCTTTAGGTGACTGGGATGAAGGCGCTAATAGGGAATATGTTGCCCATACTTTTGCAAGAAATCTCTTGGAGGGTTTAGAGATATCAAGAAGGGAGGGAAATCCGGCAGTTGTTTTTTTTAACAAAAGGGTTAAGCTTGGAGAGTCTTTTAATATTCTAACCCAACCCAAAGTTCCTATAGCAGCATTACCTATATACAAGGATAATGTTGGAGGGATCGGACTTGCTTAATCGAATAACTCATTTTAAAAAGTTTTTTTTAAATTAGCCAAAAAATAATCCTTCGTCACAAGTTAGTGGTCGACAAGATTTATAAATCATCTAGATCGCACACAACAGCGATGGAAAATCCAATTAGGGTAAATAGATTATTAGAACTTCAAAAAGAAGTTGAAGAGGAAAAGAAATCTAAAAAGATATATGAACACCCCGGCAAATCACATTTTACCCGGCTGTTCGGTGGGGGCGTATATGATGTTGAAAGAAACGAAACATCATTCGCCGCCAATTCCGATATAAAATTCCGAGGTTCGGACGAGCAGAGGAGAATCGAAAGTGGGGGCGTATATACAATTGAGCAAAGCGAAATTGTATATTCTCTCTGAAATTTT
>CAZHMB010000032.1:0-5822 GCA_964533515.1 Candidatus Woesearchaeota archaeon
TCTACCAAGACTATTTCCCCCCCCGCCCCCTATTCCAACAACTTTTATTTTCGCTGATTGTTTTTTCAAAAGTTCTTCCAATTCCCTATCAATTTCACTAACACTCCCACTGATTCCAGGGTGATTTAAATTTCCAGAACTCGAAGGAGATGAAACTGGTTGCGAAGGAACACTTTCATTTTGATTAGATGAACTGTTATAAATATCTTCCATGTTCAATCAAGAAATCTACTATTTATAAGGATTATTGTGTTTCAGTTCTACTATTCCCTTCCACTTTCTCACTCTCTTTCTTATCTCCTTCCTTCCCTTTCCCTTCCACCCTTTTCTTATCTCCTTCTTTCCCTTTGCTCTCTAAAGATTTTTTGAAATCCTCGTCCGAAATTTCTTCAATCTCAACACCCAAATCAAACAACTCTGAAAACTTTTTATCAAAAGCTAATATAAATTGCTTCAACTGTTCCAAAGCTTTAGGAATTTTAAAACTAACTTTCTTTTTTTCTTTATCAACCAAGAAATCAAAATCAGCTCTAAAAAGAAACTTGCTGAAATTTTTAATCTTTTCATCTAAATCTTCGACTTTCTTTTTTATTTCAACTTCATAAATAACATCTCTACCAGCAACAGGATGATTAAAATCAACTCTAACTCTTCCACCTGAAACAGAAAGCACTTTCCCAACCTGCCCGTCAAAATCGAATCTCATTCCAGGCATCGGCTGGTATTGCTGACCTTTAAAATTACTGGTGGGAACAACTTTAATCTTCGTCGGATCTCTTTTCCCAAACGCCTTGTCAAAAGGTAATTCAATAGTATAACTTTTTCCAACTTCTTTTCCCTCTAGAAATTCATCTACACCCGGAAGAAACATTCCTTGACCAACAGAAAAGACAAAAGGTTCCGCTTTAATCTGATCTAGCAAACCTGCCTTTTCCAAATCAGCTTTCTTATTCGAATCAAAAACCTCGCTAGTATCTTTAATCTTAGCCGTAAAATCCATCTCTACAAAATCTTTCTTGTTAATTATATTATTCTCTGCCATCTCTATCCTCCCCTAACCAAAAAAATCCTAATTGAGTTTGTTCTCGTTTAATCCCAACTCCCGAATTTGTTTGGGGAATTTTTCCGGTTGCCATAGGGCTATCAGGTGTTATCACCAAATCAGAAACCCTATACGGAACTTTCTCACCATCTCTTGCTCCGCCTTGATATTCAAAATTATTTGTTACTTTTCTTCCAGCCATGTTCTGAAAAGAATTATTGGGTTTAAAAGAGTTTTGGAATCGATCAAGAGTTCAATCTCTTTTTTACAGCTTCTATTAGGACCCCAGGATCCATTTTACCCTTTACGAAATAATCATCAAAATAATAGGGGATATTTTTAACCGGATGGCCAGATAACGCAAAAACCGGACAAGAAGGATTTACTCGTTTAGAGAACCTTGCTATATCATCCCCATCTAAACCTTGATTTTCAGGAAAGCTCCGATCAACAATTAAAAGATCATATCTGATTCCTTCCTTTATCTCTCCAAGAAATTTGTCACCCCTTCTGTAATGAATAGCAAAAATTCCTTCAAGCTCAAACAAAGCAACCCGAGTTTCCCCACTCTCCTGATTATCATCTACAAGAATTACTGTTTTAGTTTTATATTTTTCTTGTTCCATCTTGGTTTAGAATTCTCAGGCGATTCTTTACCATCACCCCTAAAGATTCTATAAAAAAGTGCTTTAAAAGATTTGTTGTTTCACATAAATTTATATATTCCAAGCCCCTTACATAAAAATAAAAGGAGGTAAAAATGAAATCTGAAGTAACCGAGAAATTTGCAGCTTTGATAACTGCCGCTTTTGGTCTGATTGCAGCTTTAGCGTGGAACGACGCTATAAAAGCACTTTTCAAAGGACCTTGTGGAAGCGAAGGAGCAGGAGCTCTTTGTAAACTTTCATCTGGCGGACCATGGGTTTATGCTGGAATTGTAACAATCCTTGCTGTAATAGCAACAATAATGATTGCAAAAGCAGCTGAAAAAGCAAAAGGCCCAATGCCAGAAGAAGCTCAATAATCTTTTTTTAACTTTTTCTTTTTTATTTCTTAAGGGCAACCATCTTTTCAGGACGCAGAATATTAAGATAGACAACAAAATCTCTTAAGATTTTATCTTTTGCTATTTTAAGATCTATAGTATACTTATTATGTTTATGTCCTTCTATTTGTAATTTTACTTGTTCCTCTTGTTTCTTTGTTAAAACCATTTCTTACCTCTTTCTTACTATCCTTTGGGAAATGCTTTTTTTAAATTTTTTGTTTCAATCTCTATCCCCTTCTCTTTCGAAGTTTTGCAAAGTCCATAGAACACGTAAAACAGCACTTGGCTTCTGATGTGAATATCCTCCTTTTTTTGTTAATGCCATCTCTACTGCAGCATTGTAAACAGAATCAATTCTCTTAGCATATTCTTCTCTTTGTTGTGAAAGCTCCGGATTATTTAGGCAGTGTTTAGCAACTTCCAGCCTATGAACAATAAGATTTGAATTAACAATAGGATTGCATTCTAAATAATGCATAGTTCTTATATCATCATTCGCATCATCTATACATCTCTCAAAACAATCTTTATTTAGTTCTCTTTCTCGGCATTCTACGTCCTCCCAGTGATCTCTAAGGGTAACAAGTAGTTTTTCATTCATCTTATCTTTTACCTCTTTTCATATGATTTAATATGTATTCTGTCCTTTCTTCAATAGGCATAACTGGAACTTTTACAATATCATATCCAAACTTTCTATAAGATTTTTCAAGCTGTTTTTGTATTTTCAACTGTTCTTCACGAGTTTCTGTTCTGGCAGTATCGTTTTCATAAGATTGTAATGGATCTAAAAGGAAAACTAGGTTATATCTTCTACTTCCTTGTTCAGCAATAACTCCTGGAACTTTTATTCCATCAAGTGTAGCATAAGCATGACCATCTATAATTCCCCTATCATAAAAAGCATCTTCCCAAGTTAACGTCTCTAGATTCATCTGCAAGGCAGTTACATTATTTTGGAATCTTTGTAGATTTTTCCAAGGAAGAGCATCTGTTCCTGTTTTTTGTGCTTTTTCTATTACTTGCCTAGCTGCTTCTGGAACAACACGATATCCTCTATTTTGGAGGGCCTCTAAAACAGAAGTTTTTCCAACTCCTGGACCTCCAGTAATTACATACTTTTTTGGTTGATTTTTTTGTATTTTCATTTTCTTTTAACTTCTTAATAGTAGTAATATCATTGGCTATATATATGCTATTCCCCCACCAAGGGTGAACAACAGAAAGATTTATATAGAAAAAAATATACCTAAGATAATGGATACAAAACTACTTGAAAAAATAGGATTTACACAAGGAGAAATAAAAGTATATTTTGCTTTACTAGAGCAAGGAAATACTACTTCGGGGCCAATAATAACAAAATCTGGAGTATCAAGATCCAAGGTTTATGATATCTTAGAAAAGCTAAAGCAAAAAGGTTTAGTATCAGAAGTAATAAAAGAGAATACTAAATATTTTCAAGCAGCTTCACCAGAAAGAATTTTGGATTATATTAAAAATAAAGAAAAAGAAATCAAAGAGGAGCAAGAACAATTTACCAAAGTTCTTCCTGAATTATTAACAAAACAGAAGTTTGCAGAAGAGAAGCAAGAGGCAAAAGTTTATGTTGGATATGAAGGAGTCAAAACCTTTTATGGTGAAATATTAGAACAGCTTACAAAAGATGATGAATATTTAGCGCTGACTCTGTCAAAACAATCATGGGGTAATCAGGCCCTATCTTTGTTTCTCCTTAAATTTCATCAGAAAAGAGCAGAAAAAAAGGCAAAAGCTAAAATATTATTTAATGATTCTGAACGAGAAATTAAGCAAAAACTTGATTTTTCAAAAACTGGTTTATATGAGATTAAACATACAAATATGAATTTTCCTACAGGCATAGTAATCGTTAAAGATATTGTTGCTACATTATTATGGGGCAAAACTCCTAAAGTTTTTGTTATAATATCCAAAGAAAATGCAGAAGCATATAGAAACTTTTTTTATGAGGTTTGGAAAACAGCTAAAAAGTAGAGTATTCTTTTAGAAAAAGAAGCAAAAGCGACAACTCTTCATTATTTACTGGGATGGCTAAAGACCCACCTGACGAAAGGGCGATTTTAATTATTAATGACAGCGAATTCTCAACTCCTCCGATTTTACTTCGTAAAATCTCGGTTTTTTGCTTGCAAAAAAGAAACTAACGGGGCTTAGTTGCAATTTTTAAGTTTCTAAAATAAATTTGCGGAAGGTTTTGCTTGAAATGAATTGGGGTTTAGGTATATTTTTAAATAATCTTTTTTTAACTTTTTCTTTTTTATTCTTTTTTTTCTATTCTAGATAAACCGGACTTTCACCCAATGTAATACTTGTTGAACTTGTTTCTGTATCAAAAAACCCCGGATAACTCTCTCCCGAATTCTGAAGTATTAAACCATTTTCAAAATGAGGAACAGCTTCGGTGATTGTAACACTTCCACTGATACCCAAATCACTTAATGAAACTGTCTTACTTGTTGCACCTGATTCTTCCCAATAATCCCACCACACAACATAAATTGGTTCTCCATCTTTCATGAATTTGTATAAATAAACATTTGAGACAACTTCAGTTTCTATAATATTATCCCAGTCGGAACCTTCTAGTTTATCGACCATAAGTTTGTATGAATAATAAGAGAGTTTTTTGACGCCATAACCTAAGTCATCCATATCACTTCCAACTCTTTGATTTTTAAGACCATTATATTTTAATCCAATTTTGCTGAAATAATGATCCGGATTATTTGTCCAAGTCATCTCATAGGTATTTACCCAAAATATCTTTTCAAGACCATCTTTTAGTAATGAAGAATATATTTGAACCACTGATTGGGCTTGTTTTGACTCTGAAAAACCATTATCCACATTGGGGGCTTCCCATTCCCATTCAGTCCAAGAAAAAGATGCAGACTGCAATCCAGTTTGTGTTAACCATAATTCAGTATCACTATACCCAAACTTTTCAAATAGAGAGCTCATTGGAATGAATAATTCTTCCCATTTTTGTCTAATTCCTTTTCCCCCTCCTAATTCCACAAAGAATTTGCTAAACTGATGCCCATCCATATATTTTGAATAACTATCAGGACTAAAAATAACAATTAAGTCTTCATTAGAATAGTCATATTGATTATATCTCCCATCATAATAATCCAAATATGTTCCACCATTGTTCGTTATATTTTGTTCTACAGATTCAATATAGTCCAATTCTTCAAAAAATGCATTGTAATACCCCTCTTTAGTTTCTGGATTGTATGGGACATCATAATAGCTATCTGGCTGACCTTCTGTTCCAGAACTTATGAATTTTATTTCTGAGTCAATACCTTTTATAGCTTGATAAGAAAGCCGGGTGTAAATTGCAAGTCTTTGTGGGGGTATACCTGTATTCTCTCCATCAGACTCCGAAACTAATCCCCAATAATCTGTGCCGGAGTAAAAATTCAATAAATTTGCGATATAATTATGAAACTCTGAGGGTTTAATAAAACCAGATTCCCCGCTAATAATATTTTTATTTATAACAACACTTGGAAAGATAACTACACTATCATCAAAAACTTGGTATGAATTATAACTGCCAGTCATTACAGCTATCCAATGGGAATCTAAATCAATTACTGCTTCAGCATCTACAGAATTATCTGAATAATTCTTAGGTACAAAAAGCCCGAAAGGACTATCTTCATAATCTATCCCCCAATC
>CAZHMB010000033.1:0-5243 GCA_964533515.1 Candidatus Woesearchaeota archaeon
TTTATAGGTGCATACACTATAAAACCCCTTTATCCAGAAGCCAGCCTAATTATTTTTCAGCTTGCATCAATTTTTATATTTGGAATGCTTGTGATGTATTTCGTTAGTTCCCATTACTATAACAAAGCTAAAACTTATTTAGGGGAACCAAAAACGGTTAGAATATTAAAAAATTTTATTATTAACAATAAATTCCTTATTTTACTATTAATTATCTTAGCCCTTGTTCTTGGGGAGATAGTTCTTTTTGTTAGAATATTTTAACTTAGAAACATTTAAAATAATTAAAATTCTTATATAATTATGAGAGAATGTGAAATTTGTGGAAGACCCTTAAAAACTGGGAGAAAATATTGCTATACTTGTAGAAGCTTGCAACATGCAAAAAATATCGGGGGAAGAAAACAAAAAAAGAGGTCATTAATCGGAGACAGTTTTCTGATCTTTCTTTTAGGAATTAGTCTTGTTCTTTTCGGTATCGGTTCTTTGCAAGAAGGGAATAAAACTATTGGTATTTGGTTTATTTTAATTTCCTTTATCACTCTAATTTATGCTCCAATTTATTATATTTATTATAAACAGAAGGCGAAAGAAAGAAATCAAAATCTTTTAACATAATCTTTCTTTGGAAAAAAGCATTCTGCAGAATAAAGCGCAGTTCTTATGACTTCTTTCATATCCTTTTTGTCGCCATTTTTTAATAATCGCATAGATTTAAATACCCTTTAACCCTTGGTAAAATGTAGGGAGGCATGACTTCGGTTGTGTTTGATCTTCGGATCTTTCCCTACACTTTTTTTTAATCTTCATATTGATTTAATGTATATGTTTGAGTATAATTAAGGTTAAAAAGTCTAGAAGGTCTCTTTTGATATGGAGCCTGTGAAGTATTACACCGGTGTTGAATCCCGTACTGTTTCTGTAGGTGTTCATCAGAGTTTTTTAGATTTGGGTCGGTTGAGGAAATTTGCAGGAGTAATGGGGGTTCATGAGAGTCGTTTAGATCCAAGAGAACTTCCCCTCGAATTTGGAGACCGCGTTTTTGGATATCTCTTGAAGAATGGCAATACTCGTGCTAGGGCTCGTAGGTTGGTTAGAAGATGTTTGGGAAAAAATCCAAAGTTGAAGTTAACCAAGGTAGAAAGGAGATATCTCGGGGGCGAGACCAACAGATACCCTTTAAATGATTGCGAACCAGAGATTTACGCGTTACTGAAAAATAGCGGGCTGGCGAGATTATATCAAGAATCGATTGTTCTTGGAGAAGGCAACGAATTAAATGAGTAAGAAAAAAGATTTACTCTTGTTGGGTTTACTAATTCTTTTACTTGTTGTTGTGAATTATTCTTTTATTGATTTTTTTTTGAAAAGTTTTTTTGATATTTATGAATATGGCGTTGTCGAAAGAGTTATAGACGGTGACACCGTTGAAATAAATGGAACTTCTGTTAGGTTATTGGGGATAAATACTCCTGAGCGAGGAGAGAAATATTATGAAGAAGCCAAAGAATTTTTGGAAAATGAAGTTCTTAATAAAAATGTCCGGTTGGAATTTGGTCAAGAAAAATATGATTGGTATGGAAGAGAGTTGGCTTATATTTTTTTAGGAAGTAAAAACATCAATTTGGAAGTTGTTTCTTCTGGTTGGGGAAATTATTACTTTCCGGTTGGAAAACAAAGGTATTATTTGGATTTTGTTTCAGCTTGGGAAGAATGTGTCGATGAAAATTTGGTTGGAACATCGTGTGAAAATTCTGTTGATGAATGTGTGAATTGTATTTTATTAAAAAAAGTTGATGTGAAAAATCAAGAAGTAATTCTTGAAAATGTTTGTAACAAGGATTGTGATATCTCTGGATGGGGTGTAAAAGATGAGGGAAGAAAGAATTATTTCTTTGGAGGGGGGAGTTTTATTTTTGCTGGAGATGAGATAAAGTTAATTGTTGGCGAAGGAGAAGATAGTTTTGGGAAATATTATTGGGCTGGCGAGAGTTATGTCTGGACTTCGTCTGGTGATACTTTGTTCTTAAGAGATAGCGAGGGTAAATTAGTTTTGTGGGAAATTGTTGAGTGAGAGTTGTCCTTTTTTGATGGTTCTAAATGTTTAAATACTATTTGGATTTTAAGAATACGTTGAACACAATTGGTGGTGTTTGATAAGTTTATGGCATACAATATGTTGTATATAATAAAATGAATTGCCCTTATTGTTCGAGCGATAAATTGAAGGTTACGGATAAGAGAAATTCAAGCGAGGGAATAAGGAGGAGACGTGAATGTCTCAAATGTAAAAAACGATTTACAACTTATGAGACTATCGATAAAGGGGATTTGTATATTATAAAAAAGGATGGTTCGCGAGAAAAGTTTCAGAAAAGCAAGCTTGAAGGCGGGATAAAAAGGGCTTTTGAGAAAAGACCTCTTGACATCCAAAAAATTGATAGGGTTGTTGATGAGATTGAGGAACAACTTAGAAGAAAGGGCAAAAAAGAAATCAAAAGTTCGACTATAGGAGAAATGGTAATGAAAAAATTAAAAAAACTGGATAATATTGCGTATATAAGATTTGCATCGGTCTATAGAGATTTTCAGGATCTGAAAGATTTTAAACAGGAATTAAAGGAGTTGAAATAAAATGGCCCATATTCTATCAACAAAAACCGGAAGAGATTTTCGAGAATGGTATGCTGAAAATTATGAAAAGGTTTTAAAGATAACTGCTGAAGATCTCCCTTTTGATTCTTCAGAGCCCTTGGATATTTCCAAATTAAGAATTTTAAGAGATTATTTGCATAGAGAACCCAACTCTGCAGAATACATTGTTGATGGCTTTTTATTTAATTGGATTAATCAAGATAGAGAATTAACTCCAAGTGAATTGACGGAATTATTGAATGTTTTCAAAATTGAAAATGAGTTAGCCTGTGCAGTCGGGACATGTATTGCTAGTAAAAGAGTAAGGCCAGAACAAGTAAGAGATTTGGTTCAAAGTAAATTATCTTTGGATGTTAGACTCCAATATGGTTTGGATGTATTATAAAATGGATGGTGATAAATTAATAAGACAAGTTCAAGCATTGGAAAACGAATCTGGAGAAGTTGGGTTTTCAAATGATAACTCCTTGTCGGATTCTTTTTCTGGATTACAATTTAAAAGATATTTCACAAAAGATATTTTCGCGGATGGGAAAAAGCCAGAAGATGTTTTTGAATGGGAAAAATGTGATGTTGATATTGCTAATGATTCTGGAAAGAATATTTTTACTCAGGAAGGTGTTGAATTTCCAAAGACATGGAGTCCGCTTGCAAGGAAAATTGTTTGTTCGAAATATTTTTTTGGTGAAGTTGGAACTTCAGAAAGAGAAACTTCGTTGAAGCAGCTTGTTTGGAGAGTAAGTTCTAAGTTTAAAGACTGGTCTTTGAAGCAAAAATATTTTAGTGACGAGCAAACTGCGAAAGCATTCGAGGATGAGATTGCATTTAATACTTTTAATCAGATGGTCGCGTTCAACAGCCCGGTTTGGTTCAATGTTGGTGTGGATAAGATTTGTCAGAAAGTTAGTAATGAGGAAAAGGAATGTTATATTGTTGATTTTAATTCTGCGAAAGGGGTAGAGGTGATTAAACTTCCGTTGGGTAAAGAGAGAGAATATCCGCAGACCTCGGCGTGTTTTATTCAAAGTGTTGAGGATACCATGGAAGATATAATGGAACTTGCGAAAAGAGAGGCATTGTTATTTAAATATGGTTCAGGAACTGGAAGTAATATTTCTACATTGAGGAGTTCTAGAGAAAAACTTTCTGGGGGCGGAACTCCTTCGGGACCTTTGGCTTATTGGACTTTCTGGGATAGGGTTGCGGGCATTGTTAAATCGGGAGGAAAAACTCGAAGGGCTGCAAAAATGGATGTTTTGAATATTGATCATCCTGATATTATGGAATTCATAAATTCAAAGATGAATGAAGAAAAAAAAGCACATATTTTATTGGATAACGGAATTAATTGGATGGAGGCCCAGAATACTGTTTCATTTCAAAATACAAATATCTCTGTTCGAGTATCTGATAATTTTATGGATGCGGTTGAAAATAATGAAGATTGGAAAACGGTCCCAGTTCATAATAAAGAGATGGCTGATGAGATGCCAACCTATAAAGCAAAAGAACTTTTGAATCAAGTAGCGGGAGGAACTCATTTTTGTGGGGATCCGGGAATGCAATTTGATGATACAATAAATAAATGGCATACTTGTCCGAATTCCGGGAGAATTAATTCAAGTAATCCTTGTTCAGAATATATGTTTATTGATAACAGTTCATGTAATTTGGCGTCGCTGAATTTGATGAAGTTTGTAGATGCAGAGGGAAATTTTAAGATTGGTGATTTTAAAAATGTTGTAAGAATTACGGCGATTGCCCAGGATTTGGAATTTGATAATTCAAGTTATCCAACAAGACAGATAGCTGAGAATTCTCATAAGTTTCGTCCGTTGGGAATGGGTTTTGCAAATCTTGGAAGTTTGGTTATGTCTTTGGGGTATGCTTATGATTCTGATGAAGCTAGGGCAATAGCTTCGGTAGTTACAGCTTTGATGACTGGAAAAGCTTATGAAACTTCAACGGAAATGGCGAAGGTGTTGGGAACTTTTGAGGGGTTTGGTGAAAATAGAAGTCAGATGTTGAAAGTTATGGAGATGCATAAAAAGGGTCTGGAGTTGATTGATAAAACAAAACTTCCAGAGGGATTTAGAAAAGTTTTTGACGAAGCTGAAAAGATATGGGAGAATGTGATTATTGCTGGCGAAAAATATGGTTTTAGAAATGCGCAGGCGACAGTTCTTGCACCTACAGGAACAATTGGGTTTATGATGGATTGCGATACTAAAGGAATTGAACCTGAAATTGGTTTGGTCCAGACAAAATTGTTATCCGATGGAGGAATTTTAAAATTAGTTAATGGTACTGTTAAAAAAGCTTTGAAAAATCTTGGGTATGAAGAGGACGAAATAGAAGAGGTGATGACTTATGTCGAGGAGAATGAGACAATTGAAGGTGCGCCGTATTTGAAGGAAGAGCATCTTTCTGTTTTTGATTGTGCCAACAAACCGGCTAAAGGTAATAGAACAATTTCTTATTACGGCCATTTGAAAATGATGGCTGCTGTTCAACCTTATATTTCTGGTGCTATTAGTAAGACGGTGAATCTTCCGAAAGAAGTTAGCGTCGGGGAAATTGAGAAAATT
>CAZHMB010000034.1:0-5032 GCA_964533515.1 Candidatus Woesearchaeota archaeon
TTTTTATGCGATGTTTAATGGATTTTATCCCGTAGTTTTTTTAAATAGAACGTTTACATTGTTTATTCTTTTAATAGATGTTTCGGCAGTTCTTTCTTCATCCCTATTTTATTTACTATTTATTCTTCATAGAAAAAATAATTTATGGAAAGGTGGGAATAATGGAGTTCATAAAAAAGAAGTAATTGAAATAATTCAAGAAAAGAATAATGAAGAGAATATAAAAGAAAAAGAGGAGACTATTAGGGAGATTGTGAAAGAGAAAAAGAAAAAGGTTTTGGAAAAAAGTAAAAAAATTGCCAGCAAAGAAATTGGAAAAAAGAAGAAAAGTATTGCAGAAATAATAGAAAAAGGAGAAGATGAAGAAGATTCTAAGAATGAAGGCGAGTCGTATTTTAATTTGAATAATGATAATGATTTAAGAAAAGACAAAATAGAAGAAGTTGATTTGAGTGAAGAGGTTAGTGAAATTTTAGACAGTTTTGAAAATGAAGATGATCTTGAAGAAAAAAAAGAAGATTTATCCGAAGGAGTATCAATAGATTTTGAAAAAGATGCAGAAGAAGAATATTAAATTCTAGAAATTTAAAATAATATTTAGAAGTAATTAAATTATAAAATATCTTCTTTTTTATGGTCCTTTAGGCTTTTTTGAAACGTTGATGCGATATCAATAATATATTTTCCTTCCTCTAATTTGTAAATTACTGGCATATCTTTTTTAAATAAATTAACAACATCGATTTCAAATTTTCCAGGACCAGTTACTCTTACTGATTCAATATCCAAAATTACTGGAGCATTATTATCCGTAATTCCAGCCATTTCCCTTATGTCTTTTTCAACTTTAGCTTTATCTTCTTCAGCAATTTCAATTATTGGAGCATCTTTTAATTTTTTTAATTGCTCGTCTTTAATGTAGAAAAAAAATCTACCTCCACATTTTGAACATCCTTCTAATAACTCCCTACTTCCTACTTCTATAATTTTGGAACATTTAACACATTGGTGAGGCATTGTAGAAAAATAAAGTAGAAAGTCTTTAAAAAAGTAATGGGGCAGAAATACTTATTTGTTATTCTATAATGACAAACTTTATAAACATGAAAATACTCGTAAAACTCTTCAATATAACCTGTAATTTTATTAAAACTGCCTTTTGGTAAAATAAATAAAATTATGAAATTGTGAACATTCGTTTGCAATATAATTCAGAAGTGAATTATGAGTTTAAAAATTTCAAGAAATTGAAGTTAAAAGTTTTATGTTTTATGTGCAAAGTTGCTGAAATACCCCGAAATACCCTATTTTAACGCGCGCAGGAGTGTGAAATACGTAGGTAATTTGGGTTAATATACTGAGGGAATAAATTTTCGAGAAATGGTTCTTGGGAGTTTGCGTTTTGAAAAATGAACTCTTAATTTGAGTTCGGGGAGAAGGATTATGGCTTTTGATGAAGAAATCGCTCAACTGAGAAAGAGAGTTATGGATCTAGAAAGAGAAAATGAAGCATTAAAAGAGGAGATGGGTGAAATAAAAAGAGAAAGAATAAGTTCGACAGCGAGCGATGACAGATGGCAACGTCGGACAGAAATGGAAGCTCTAGAGAGAGCTCGGGATCATGCTAGAATAGATGCTGGCTGGAACGACGACTAGACAAATTTTTGAATGGTAATGCTTGATTTTAACCTTTGAGGGTTTAAGTCTCCGGAAAATGTTTCTTGGGGCTTTGTCGAATCAGGAATAAACTTTCTGGAATGTTTCTTGGGAGTTTTGAGTTTTTAACAAATGGAGCTCTTAGATGAGTTCGGGAGAAATATTTTGAAGAATCTTACTCGTGTTTTTTCAGCTGTCTTAGGTCTGCTTTGTTTTTATGGGTGTGCTTTTCTGATTTTCGAAATCAAGGAAAATTTTGAGAAACTAGCGGAGATAGAAGAACCTTTGCATATGCATATGGGCGTCGTATTTGCTTTTGTGCTTGGAGTTTCTACTTTGGTCCTTCTGATAATGGTTTTAATTAGAATGATATGGATATATTGGTCTTTTGCCTTTATCTCTACCGAAAAAAAGATCAGCGAAGCAGAAAGAATTTCGTTTGACACTGAACTTTCTAGGGGGGTACGTGAAAATCTTTCAAAGAGATGGGCTTATCTGAGTAAGGATGACCGGAAAAATAACATTGACCAGCAGGTGTTTTTTGAATTGGAGAGATGGATTTCTTGCCTGAACTTAATGGTTCTTCGATTTAACCCCGAGGTTTCTGACTTGGAAAGAGGCTTTGTTGATGAACTGAAAAAAGAAATTCAAAAGTGGAAGGATTGTTTGGCTGCAAGAAAAAAAGAGATTGATGACGAGTTTAAAAGAATCAGGGAAGAAAGCTCTTAGAAAATCTCTGCTTTAACCTTTGGGAATTTAAGTCTCCGGAATGTTTCTTGGGGCTTTGGTTTTTGGGAATAAATCTCTAGAATATTTCTAGTGGGTTTGAGTTTTTGAAAAATGACTCTTAATTGAGTCTAGGAGAAATGTTATGTTGGATATAGGAAAAAGTGATGATTCAAAAAAAACGAAGATTCAACTAATGGCGGAGCTCACCAAACTTCAGAAGAATTGTTCTTCTCTCGAGGATGAAAATTCGGAATTAAAACAGAAAATTGAAAGATTGCGTGAAGGTATTCGGTTCTCAAAAAGCAGAAGGGATGAGCCTACTTACGAACGGGGACATAGTGACTAGTTTAAAATTTGCTTCAATCGTTTGAGAATTTAAGTCTCCGGAAAATGTTTCTTGGGGCTTTGGTAGTTCTGGGTGAACTTCTAGAAATGGTTCTTGGGAGTTTCGACTTTTTGAAAAATGAACTCTTATTTGAGTTCGGAGGATGACACAATGGAGTACAATCTAAACATTATTAGAAAAAGCTTGAAGATTTCTGCTATGGTGGCCGTATTGCTTATTGTTCCAAACATTTTGGCTGCTGTGGCTTTCTTTAACTTTTCTGGAGCCTGGTCTGTTTTAGCCTGGTTTGTTTTAGTTTGGAATCTTCTTTCGGTAATAGCGATAAGCACCCACTTGTTCGTAGTCTTGGCCGTCCTGTTTCCGAAAATAGATGTTCTGGATTCTTTATTTTCAATATGCGGGATAGGAGAAGGAGCTCTTCGCGGAAGATCAATAAAGATACCTGGGAATAAAGATGAAATCTCCGTAGCTATCATTTTTCCGTTCACTGGGAATAAAAATGAAATCGAAGAAGTGATAGTAAGATTAAGAAGAATGGAAACAGCAAAAGCCTCTACTAGGGAAAAAATACAAAAAAAATTAAATGATCTGGATCGGGAAGTTAATCTTCGTCTTGGTGGAGGAATAGATTCCGATAATCCTGAGGGTGAAAAACAGGGTTAACAGAATTAGCGTTTTCAATCCTTTTAGAGTTTAAGTCTCCGGAATGTTTCTTGGGGCTTTGGTTTTTGGGAATAAATCTCTAGAATATTTCTAGTGGGTTTGAGTTTGGAAAAAATGGAGCTCTTAGTTTGAGTTCTGAGGAGAATAATTATGTCGGAAGAAAGCAAAAGATTAGAAGCAATCAAGGAGAGGTTGCGTGATAGACTTAATGCTCTGGAAGAAAGAGAGAATGCTCTTGCTGAAGAAATTTCGACGCTTGAACATTATTTTTCGGATATCTCGGATATAGAAAATAAAATTTCGGAGATGGAGCTTCGTATTAAAGAAAGAAGTCAAGAAGTTGCCGGATACGAAGAGCGTATCGGCTTAGCAGAAGATAATGACTCCATTTAGTTCATCCTTGATTTAACCTTTGCCGTAAATTAAGTCTCCGGAAAATCTTTCTTGGGGCTTTGTGAATTTGGATAAACTTCTTGGGAAATAGTTCTTGGGGGTTTGATGTTTTTGAAAAATGGAGCTCTTAGTTTTGAGTTCTGGGAGAAGAATTATGGTTATTGAAATCAGTGCAGTCCTGTTGTCATCGGCTATTACGCTTGCTGCAATCTTTATGGTTTTAATCGTGGCATTTTTTTGGAGAAAGGCAGACTCTTTGAGTAAGAAGCTTTCTGAAATGAATTCAACGATGGAGAGCGTTTTGCAGGACCATCTTTTGCTCACTACAAAGGCGAGAATAGTCGCTGATGTTTTTCCGAAATATTTTAAGAAGGTAGATTCGGAGGGAAGAACTGCTCTTTACTGGGCTGCAATTAATGACATGCCGTGCCTTTTTCTTTCCCTTCTTCGCCTCGAGGCTTGTTGGGATATGGTAGATAAGAAAGGACGCAGCATTCTTGAGATAATTGCCCGTAACGGAAGTACCGATATATGTGATATTCTCTTGAAAGAGTGGCCTATCTCTGCACTACAGGGAGATAAAGCTGGCAATCGCGTTTTACACAGATTTGCGAAAATGGAATATTTCCAGGAAAAATTTTCCAATGAATTAGAAAATGTTGCTTATTGCTTATACGCAATTGCAATTGCCGATAGCGGCAGCGCTCTATGGGCTAGAAATCATGATGAACTCTTGGCAATAGAGTTGGCGATTCAAGCCGAAAATGTATCTGTTTGTGATTTGTTGCTGGTAGCTCAAGCTCATATTCTTTCGTCCATGGATGACTATGACAAGGAATCTATTTTTGAAAGACCTGTTCTAATTGCGACAACCATGCATTGCTTGTCTCAGCTTTTTGAGCTGATCCTGAAGGCCGGGTGGAGTATTGAAAAGGTTGATTCAAATGGATATACTCCCCTGGGGTTTGCTGCGTTTATAGGGTGCATGAAATGCACGAAAGAGCTTTTGAAGCTTGGTGTGAAAAAAGACGTGGAAATGATTTTGTCGGATGGTGTTTTTACTGCGGCAGATTTGGCTGAGAAAAATGGGCATGCTGATGTTTGTGAACTTTTGAAATAGTCGTAGTGTTTTAATCTTTAGAGAAATAAGTCTCCGGAAATTGTTTCTTGGGACCTTGGAGAATCGGGAATAAACTGTCGGGAATGGTTCTAGTGGATTTGAGTTTTGAAAACAATGGGACTCTT
>CAZHMB010000035.1:0-4984 GCA_964533515.1 Candidatus Woesearchaeota archaeon
AAAATTTCAGAGAGAATATACAATTTCGCTTTGCTCAATTGTATATACGCCCCCAACCGGGAACTCCTAAAAAGTATAACGCCCTTATTTATTTGGGCTAATTTATAGAAGGAAATGTACTTTTTAAATCTTTTCAAATAATCATGTGGTTTTTTAGAAATGTTTTTAAAGTTAAAAGTATAATGAAAAATATGAAAAAGTGGTTGAAATATGGGATGTACGCTGATTTGATTGGAATAGCAATATCTATACTTATGACCTATAAGGATATGAATTTTGGTGTTCTTGGCGCGGTAATACTTTTTCCAATTCTGATAATTCCTCTTTTTATACTTGGGGCATTTGTTGGGGGATTTATTGAAAATATAAAAAACTCAAAATTTCATTTATGGTGGTCAGTAACAAGTTTAATTATATTAGTAAGTTTTTTTGTTTTTAATCTCATGGGAATAATGGAAAGGAATTATCCAACAACTAATTTTCTTCGCGATCTTTTTAGATCACCAGATACTTTCTTTATGCAACTTATATTAATATTTGCGATACTTATATTTATTATCTCTACCATTTCTTTTATTCTTAATAAGATAAAACCTAAAAATAAACAAACAGGTGATTGTTTAGTATAATAATCCTTATAAGTTAATTAATTTTTCCTGTTATAATGAATAAAGTAATAACAAGAAAGAACTTAGAAAGTGGATTAGCAAATCAGGTAGTATGTACTTTTCTAAACAATCCCAAATGTGGAATAAAGGTGGAGCATTGATCCATCGGGTTAGAGCAATGGGTTATATGGCAGAAACAGGTGCAAGAAGTATTGCTGAAGGCAGAACAGCAATAGATACAGAAACAACATTCAAAGATATGAGAATATTAAATAGGGAGATGTATGATGGAACGATAGGGATGTTATATCCCTATGTTGGGGCAGGGATTTTCAGCGTATAAATAATCCGGTGATTATTTAGTAAGGTTTTTAACTTCTTTCTTTAATCTAATAAGGATAAATCTTGAACAAGAACGAATCCCACCGAAATGACAAAATGTACCTACGCCCCCACCGAGATTCGAACTCGGGTCACTGCCTTGAAAGGGCAGCATTCTTGGCCACTGAACTATGGGGGCTTAACTAACTTCTAATAAGTTAGAATAAAAATTAGAACTGAATTTTGCTTTTAAATGTTGCTGTTACTATTTCGCTTCGGGAATAATTATCCATGCAAGAATGTACGCCAGAAGTCCTGCGCCCCAAACCAATACTGTAAGGGCACAAATCAGACGAACTATTGTCGGGTCTGCATTCATGTGTTCGGCGATTCCGCCACAAACTCCGCCAATCATCCTATTTTTTTTGCTTCGATAAAGCCTCTTTTGTTGTGTTGCCATGTTTAATATAAGTGAGGGGTATTTTTAAAAGTTTAGTTTACTAGGATATCGCTTATCCCCTCTTTTGCAAGAATCTTTTCTATTAATGCTAATTTGTCTTCTGTTGTCTCTTTTTGAACTTCCCTCTCCGACAATCCTGTAGCCATGCTTGCTTGGTCGGACGTTAGAAACCCAACTACTTCATACTCTCCAGGGCCCAGTTTATTTGCCAGATACAACATAGAATTCTAGATAACAAAATCTTTATAAGGATTTGTATTGTCGAATTATTGAGTGAGCCTATAGCTTAGGAAAGATAAAATCTACAATTAAGTTATATAGTTTAGTATAATAATATTTATAAAGAAAAATTGGTTGCGAAATAGATGAGTCATAGAGTAGATTATTACACTTCAATAAGCGAATCAGGATATGTTTCTAAACCCGAAGAAAAAGGAATGGAAATCTCTATTGAACGAAGGAATACCTCTATTAGGGCTATAGAAACCCAAGATAAGGAGGGATATGAATCTCCAGGAAGACCTCAATATAAAATAAGAGGGGGTCACGCTAGTGTTAGTTTAATGGAACCAGCGATTCGTTTAAGAGCTGAAGGAGTATCAGATTTAGCAGGATTGGCAATGTTAGCAAATTTGCCTATTGACCCAGAACAAATAATAGCAGAGTAAACTTCTCTAAAGTAAATATCTTATTGCTTGCCGTTCAGATTCTAATTGGTTAAATTTATAAAAACAAAATTACTCCGAGATACATTGTTTAAGAAGATATTGATTAAGTCTTGGACAAAAATTCAGAGCCTATAGCTCAGTCTGGTCAGAGCGCTGCTCTTATATGACTGCGTTCCATTAGGAACGTAGATCTCAAGGATTCAAGTTCTTGTGTCTAAGAGAGGCAGAGGTCCACGGTTCAAATCCGTGTAGGCTCATGCATGCCACCGAAGAAATAAATGGGTGGCATCCGGGTTTGCTAAATTCAGGGAGATTTAAATTCAAATCCCGAGAGTTTACGAAAGCGACAAATTGGAAAATGGATAACGACTTTCGTGAGCTCGAGTTAGTAGGCTCATAGGATATCGATAAGATAAAAATAAGAGATATCCTATTTGGGTTTGCTAAATTCAGGGAGATTCAGATTCCGAGAGTTTACGAAAGCGACAAATTGGAAAAGTAAATAACGACTTTCGTGGGCTCGAGTTAGTAGGCTCGTTGGGTAAAAAGAGTTCTTGATGGAAATAAAAAAATGCTAAGAAGAATAAGCCACGATGGACATTTTGTAAGTGTTTTCTCAGGTGGCACAAGAAGAGAAAGATATCAAGTTCAAAAAGTCCTTGCTAGAAAAACAAGCACCGAATATTTAATTGACTATATTGCGGGTACTGAATGCGCCTATCCTGGACCTCTAAGAAATTTAAGGAATCTGTTCCCAGATTATCCCGAAACAAGAGCCATAAAAGAAGAACTTGAAAACAGATTTAGTTCAGATTTAGAAGAACTTAGAAAAAGAATAGCACAAGTAGTGGACTATAGAGATGCTAAAAAAAGATATCTCGGAAAACGCCGCGGATTTTTTAGTTTATCAAGATAATCGACCAACATTTGCTTGAGCAGTTCAGGCACTTCTTCTAAATTCGTATCTTCTTGAACCCAGGCAGTAAAAAGTTTTTCCTTCTCTTGCGAGAGTTACAACATCGCCTTCCGATATAAGACCGCAAAAGGCGTGCCAGAAATTGTTATTTGCATCATTTATTTTCAGCTCTTTCCTTATGTCTTCGGGATTGCCCACCGCAGCCTGGCTTTCTAAATATTTTCTTATTTGGTCCTTAAATCCATTGATCTCTAGGAGCCATTTCTATAAATGCTTGATCCCGCATGTCTATCGTATCTGTTGCTTCCATTTATTGAGAAAAGTGTACTTCGTAATCTGAATGTCCTAAACTGTAATTGAAGGTCTCCAGAAAATCTTTGATAAATTTATTTGGGAAATTCATTTCTAAAAGTGCGTATGCTGCCCGAAGGAAAAAGCAATATGAACAATTCGTGATGATTTCTTCTCCGCAAAGGATGCATTTACTGTTGTCTACTAAATCTTCAGTTATAGCTGTTCTTTGTATTTTTTTCAGAAGTATATTCATCACAAAAAAATTTATGCCCCTGTCCTTCATCCACGAAGCGACTTCCTTTAAATGACATTCTGTGCAAACAGGGTTTGAAATTGGTTCAAGACAAACTACACACACATCTTTTTGAAATGTCATATATAACGAAGGTTAAAAAAATATATAAATAAATGTAGTTTTTTTAAGACGAAAACTTGTCACTGAATATTTACTTCAGCTTCTCTCCAAAGAATTTCAAAATAATCTAGATAACTTTCTGCGACCTTGCTGTTTCTTATTATAATTGCCGTTGCCGGAGAATCCCAGACAACAAGTATTACTTTGTCTCCACAAATCAGCGTCGAGACTTCCGGGTGATTCATAGGTAAAAATCTTGCTTCTGTGAAATCCATTTCATTTAATTTTCTGACGAAAGAAAGGGCCTTGGAATCATAAATTGCTCGGAGAAGAATTTTTCTCTTTATTCTTTTCCTATGGAACTCTCCTATGAATCCACCGAGAATTTCAACGCTTTCTTTGGGAATTCCATAACATACAATTGGTTTTTTGAAATCTAATAAATGGTCCAAGATATTTTTTACAGAATTGAGGCCTTCAGAAAGAGAGACTCTTTGTTCTTCCTTTATCGTTCCTTGGATTTTATTTATCTCTGGAATTATTGAACCAAGGTCTTTTTCTTTTTGTTTTAGATACTCCAAAAGGTCATCTGGGTCTACAGGGTAGAAAAAGGTTTTTCCGTTTTCAAGAGATTTGTCTACTATGCCTTTTTCAAGAAGCCTTTCTACAATGTCATAAGTGTTGGAACGGTGGATTCCGGTTCTCTTTGAGACGTCCATGGCAGAAGATTTTCCTACTTTGACTAAATCGAGATAAACGGTTGCCTCATTATGGCTGAGGCCGATAGATTCAAGAGTGGAGAGTATATTTTGAATTTCCATAATGGCTCCAAAAATACCTTTTATTATAAGGGGCCCAAACTATATATAATATCTTTTTACTACTTTTTCCTGATTCTACCGCGTTGTCATTAGAAAATTTCCGGCAAAGTATATAACTAAAAGAGTCTTTTATCTTTGATGTTAATTGGTTTTACTGGCAGAATTGCTGCTGGGAAAGGGGTTCTAATTGAGAGTTTGAAAAACGGGGGCTTTGAGCATTATCATCATTCGAACGAAGTCAGGAAAGAAGCCGCTTCTAGGGGACTGCAAATGGAGAGAAGTGCCCTACAAGACATAGGGAATGAAATTAGAAGGCTAGAGGGGGCTTCGGCTTGGACAAAACGTTTGATAAAGGAACTTGAAAAGGATTCTCCAAAGAATGCAATTGTCGACGGCATAAGAAATCCCGCAGAAGTTGTTGAATTAAAAAGAAAATTTAAGGATTTTATTTTGATATCGATTGATGCTCCTCAAAGAGAGAGATTTCAGAGAATACTGAAAAGAGCACGAGAAAGTGATCCGAAAGATTGGGAAGGTTTCT
>CAZHMB010000036.1:0-4922 GCA_964533515.1 Candidatus Woesearchaeota archaeon
TTTTTATTTGCTTTAAATCCAAGCGACTACAAAATTGAAGTCGCTGTTTGCGATTTAGACGGTTCCCAATATTCTCAGGAGGCAATATCTTCCTTAACAAATTTTAATCCAACGTTTATAGAACACGGAATAAATGAATCTTGTGAAGGGGTTCTAAGGGAAGGGGTTATTCAAGGAGAGTACGATCTAGGCCTTTTAATTCCCGAAAGATTTTCAGAAAATATCGAAGATTTAGAACAATCTTCTATAAAAATCTATTACGATAACACTGATGTCGCTTTTTCAAACTTAATTTCTTGGAAAGTTGATCAAGCCCTAAATCCTTTTAAGAGATCAATTATAGGAGAATTAAACACCGAATTAAAAAGTAGAATAGGTAATGTAAGGCAAGGAACAAATTTCATAATTGATTTTTCTCAAGCGCATCCGGCTGTAAGTGCAAGAGTTAGACAAGTCGATGAGGATCTAAAAGTTTTAGAAAACATGGAAACAGAGTTCATTCTTCAACCAATTTATACTGAAAGAATACCTGTTTATGATGAAGACTTTCAAAAACCCGCGGGGATAACTTTTATTTTCCCGATTATTGCTTTGTTCATCTTGCTAATGCTTGCTTCAACATCTGTTATCTATGACAAAAAATCAGGATTCATAACAAGAGTGAAATCTTCAACTTCTCCGGGGTTGTATGTTCTAGCAAAAACACTCTTCTTTGTTTTTCTCTCAGCCATTCAATTTTTGCTAATTCTTTTGCTTTTCATTCTTTATGGTTCTTCTTACAGTTTCTCAATTATCGAGGCTGTTAAATTAGTAGTCTACATCGGCCTAATAGATTCTTTACTCGGATTTATAATTGGGTTTGTATCGGAAAACGAAGGAATAGCGGTTTTGTTTTCATTAATACTTGCGTTTCCATTGATGTTAATCTCGGGCATATTTTTCCCAATTCAAACACTTCCAAGGATCTTTCAATGGCTCGCAAAAATTCTTCCCTTACATTATCAGATAGAGTCTGCGAAATCCGTTTTATTATTCAACCAACCGATTTCAATTAATTGGTTCTATGTTTCTTTAATAATGTTCTTGATAGTTTGGTGGCTGGCTAGAAAAAGAGAGAACTAAGCGCCCCAGTCATTATTTTCCTTTCTTTTTATCTCTGCGATTTCCTGGAGAGTTTTTATTTCATCGCCAGATAAAAGATCTTTATTTTTCTTAAAAGTTTTAAATTGTTTTCCAGAGATTTCCGAGAAAAGAACTTTTTCTTCTTTTAGAACCCTTTCAAAATTTACCCCCGGAATTGAAATAGCTACTTCCATATCTTTTTCAGCGGTTTCAACAGATTTATTCTCCGATTGAATATTTTTTAACCTTCCAACTTTTTCTCCTTTGCTGTTTATTAAATTTTGTCTAGAGACAATTTTACCACCAAGAATTTTGACTCCAAAAATTGCCGGATTTGAATTTCTGAAAACATATTTGTGCAATATTTCTAATTTGCATATTGAAGATAATTCCATCAATCTTTTCTTTTCTATTTCCTTTTGCTTGTTTTCTCTAAATTCTTTCAGGTTTTCGATCAATTTGTAAACGACATCATCTTCCAAGATTTTTATCTTCGAATAAGCTTTTGAGAGTTCTTTTGCATCTTCAGCTGTTGAAACATTGAAACCCACAATAATAGAATCTAATTCATTTATATCCAGATTTGCTTTTGCAGAGATTATGTCCGATTTATTTATGACGCCTATACCTGCTTTTACAACAGGAACATTTGCCTGCCCTAACAAATTCAACAAGGCCTCCAAGCTTCCGAGGCTGTCGGCTTTTGCGATAATTCCTTGTTTACTCAAAACTTTAGTTACAGATTCAGAGATTTCCTTTTCAAAAATCTTTTTCACTTCTTCGTTATTTCCTTTAAATTTAACAAAAGGCATTCCTGGCAAAATTTCAACTTTTTCTTTAAGTTGCATTCTTATTCCTGTTGAGGCTCCGGCTTTTTCAACCGGGAGGAACTTCTCGCTCAAAGGTTGAATTTCTTCAAGAACTCGGATTTTACTTATTATTGGCTCTCCTTCTCCCGTTTCAAAATCAATATTAGCAATTGCGATTTCATCGTTTTTAGACAAAACTCCATCATGAAGAATAGCTTCAATAAAATTTCCAGCTTTTGATTTTTTTATTTCTAAAGCAACACCTTTCGGATCTTCTCCAAGTTTAAGTCTGTCCCCGAGATATCTTTGACTCAAACCACAAAGCATCATAATCAATTCAGGAATTCCTTCTTTCGTCTCGGCAGAGGTAGGAATAAGAGCAATATTTTTTGAAAAATCAGTAACGTTATAAAACAAATCGGCTTCAAAACCGTAGCTGTTCAAACTTCCAATCAAAGTCAAATATCTTTCGTTGAAAACTTGTTTAACTTTTTCAGGTTGCGTTTCTATGTTTTCTTTAATTCCAACATCGCCATCTTTTTTAGATTGCCAGCCGGAAATATTGTCTATTTTATTTAAAGCAATAATAAAAGGAGTTTTATTTTTTTTCAATATTTGAATTACTTCTGCAGTCTGGGGTTTTATTCCGTCATTTATATCTATAACTAAGACTGCTAAATCGGCCAATGAGCCACCCCGTTTTCTTAAATTTGTAAAAGCAGCATGTCCGGGAGTATCGATTAAAAGAAAACCCGGGATATCTAATTTAATTTTATCTTTAATTAATAAATCTCCAATCTTTTGTTGAATTATTTCTTTTGTTATTAATGAAAAAGATATTTTTTGAGTAATATTTCCTGCTTCGGTTTTAGCAATACAAGTTCCTCTTAGACTATCAAGTATACTTGTCTTTCCGTGGTCCACATGTCCACAGATAGTAATTATTGGGGCCCTAATGTTTTTCATAAAAAAATCAAGAAGTAGTAGTTTTTAAAGATTGGGAAAGTTATTCAGATTTGGTGAAGTATCTTTCATAGATATCTTCGAAGAGTGTTGGGGTATGCTCCATAACTTCGTCCAGAATCATAGCAGAAAGTCTTCTTATTTCCCATTCAGCTCCTTTAGCTAATCTCAAATCTAACAAATGTCTAAGGGCCCTTGCATTGACAAAAAATTTACAATCTGTTGCAAATTCGACAGGCATAACTTTTCTTGAATCTTGTTTTGTTGCCCCCAAAGATCTTTTTTTATCAAAATCTTCTATGGCTTGTTTTGCATGTGCCTCATCAATATCCAACAATTCTCCTACTTTGTCCCTATCGTTTATATAATCATAAGTGCAATAAACAAATTTATTTCCTGAAGCAGGGACAAATCTTGTGCTTCTGAAGACCCACCCGATCCCAATCTTATGCCTTGTCCATTGTGCCTGTAAACTTTTACTCACTCCTCGTATGTCAAAATTATATTGAACTCCTTGAAGAGGAGTTCCGTGACCACGATCAATAATTACTCTTCGAGTTAACTCTCTGTCTAATTCAGTATCCTTTTCATTATCTCCTGTATATTTATGATAAGATTCCCAAGCCTCTCTTGCGGCATATGCTGGGAAAGTATCTGCAGTTATGCCGGTTCCTTTAAATTTCCCAACGGGTTGGGTCATCATTATCATTTCAACACTTGGTTCCGCATTCCTAAATCTATTAGTCCTTAATTCTCTCCAAGGATCAGGAAACATTTTAGTTGTCAAAGATTTTTTCTCACCCATATCTTTCTCAAACCACCCAAATTATTTAAACATTCATCCGCACCCAAAAGTTACATATTTTTAGAACTAAGAAATCACTCTTTCTTCTCTTCTTTCACTTCAATCTTTTCAGTCTCTTGTTTCTTAGAATCGAATTCAGAATAATGACATTTTCCACAATATTGTCTTCCGTTTGAGTTCATCAAAAAAATCCCGGGACCACAACGCGGACAATTTTTCTCTCGTGTTATCTTGTCGCCATCTATTTTATATTTTGTATATTTCTTACTAGTGGGTTTGTTCTTGTGCGGTTTTTTCCCAGACTTATCAACTTTTTTTGCCATTATTCTTTTTTCTCCTCTGGTTTAGTTTCTTCTTTCTTTTCTTCAGCAACAGGTTCGGCAGGTTTTTCTTCCGCAGGAACTGGGGCTTCAGCAGCATCCTCAATAACTTTTTTATCAGCTTCCTTTTCCTGTTTTGTTTTCTTAACATATTTTTCTTTGTCGCCTTTGCTGCCATAAGCTTCAGCGATTATTTCAAATTCAGATTTACCAAAACCACTTTTTACTCTTTTGATTTTTATATTTTCAATTGGAACAGAAGCTTTTTCAGAAATCATTTTCTCAGCCTCGGCATAACTTATTGAAGCCTCGGTTGTAGCAACTGCTACAATTTCTTTCCTGTTAAATAATTTATTCTCTGTTTCCTTGAAGTCAATAATTTCTGCCATTTTAAGAAGTTTTAATTGCGAAATCACCTTTCTCTTTAATATTTATTTTTTGTGCGATTTCAGATTTTTCTGGATCTGTAACTATAATGTGCCCTTTGAAACTTTCAGTAGATTCCTTGCTTCCGCACTTCGGACATTTATCTCCACCTTCATAAACGGTCTTACAAATCCGACATGCTTTTTTCTTTACCATTTTATTTCTTCCCTCCAGATTTCTTTTCTTTCTTAGCTTCTTTATCTTGATCTTTTGCAGCTTTCAATTCAGCTTTTTCTTTTTTGACTTTATCTTCTTGTATCCATTCTAATTTTCCAAGTCCTGGTTGTCTCATTGTCAAACCTATTTTCGGCTGGTCTCCTTTATGCGAGAGAGCAACAACTCTTGCTAAACACAAATCCCCAACTTTCAATGTTCGACTAGAAGATTTTCCAGCCAGACTATTTGCTTTACTAAAACTAACATAATCGTCCATCGTCTGACTAATGTGGATCATTCCTCGCATCGCGCCCATGTCGA
>CAZHMB010000037.1:0-4868 GCA_964533515.1 Candidatus Woesearchaeota archaeon
ACTCAAACGAGATTTTTCTTCGGGGGTCGAGAATTAACGACAGCGACAAATTTAATTTTTATATAATGACTTTCGTTAGCTCGAGCAGATGACTGACGCAGGCTTTTATATTCTCTCTAGAAATAAAAAACTACCTAACTTTCACTACCCATATACCATAACACCAATTTATATACAAAAAGAGATTAACATTTATATGGGAGATAACAAAAGATATAGCTTCTACCACAGCAAAGTTTGTGCACGTCAGTGGGAAGGAGCATTAGAAATAAATAAGAAAATCCAAAAACCATTAGAGAGAAGATATGTCAAACTGATGAGCAACTCATTATACGTAAAGGCAGAAAGAGTCTCTACTGAACTATCACAATTAGTTCTTGAAGAATTAGTTTTACAAGCTACAATAGATCGAGAAAGAGATCATTCTTCCTAATTATCTAACCTTCACAGCTGTACCGAAAGCAAGCATCTCAGAAGCATTCTGCATTATCATTGAAGTGCTAAATCTAACACCGATTATCGCGTTAGCACCCAAATCAACAGCCTCGTTAACCATCCGATTAAACGCCTCGTCCCGAGCAGTCGCACTCATATCCGAATAAGTTTTAATCTCTCCTCCGACAATACTTTTCAATCCTGCCCCAATATCTCTTCCGATATTCCTCGCACGAACAGTATTCCCTTTAACAACACCAAGAATCTGCGTTACTTTTTTCCCCGGAATTTCATTTCCAGTTGTAATAATAAGTTCTGTCATTGTTTTTTCCTCCCTTTTGATTTAGTTGCTCGATCTTTCCTCTCCTCAATAGAATTTTCAGACTTATTTTTCAAAATTAAAATTCCAAGGATTATTCCTATAACCCCATAGATCCAACCTACAATAGGAATGAACAAAAAAGCAATTCCTACTAGAATAACAATCGTTCCCGTCCATTTTCTAAATGTATCGTCCATAGAAAAACAAACAAAAAAGACTTAATAAATTTATCTTTTTAATCAATTTAAAAAAAGTTATTTCTTCCCCTCTCTGACTAAATTGATTTTATGTTTCGGGCATTTTAAATCATTACATGAAACTCCTGGTTTATGTTTAACTTTATAATCTCCTTTCGGACAAACACAATATCCCCCTGGCCCTTCACCACTTCTTTCTTTGTCTTCAGATCTTCTTTTCCAACCAAGACCCCCAGATAAACCAAAAGCAGACCGATGGTACCCCGAAGAAACCTCGTGGCTCTCAATCTGTATAGAAAGATATTCAAGTTCCTTGATATTCCCCAAAAGATTTACTTCTAACTTTTTTCTTATTTTTTCAGCATCCATGACCTTAAATCTAGAAGGAATTTTAATCGACAACTCTGCAAAAACTTTATTCCCTAATTTCTGAGTTTTTATTGAACTAACTTCTACTTTATTCTTCTTAGAGATCTCTTTAATCTTCTTTTCAAACTCTTTCCCTGCACTCGCGCCCAATAAAGAATCTGTTGTTTGCCTTCCCAATGAAAAAGATTCCTTCAAAATATACAGCCCAACAACCAAAGCTAAAACCGAATCCACATAAGGAGAATATCTCACTAAAAACAGCCCTAAAAAAATAACAACTGAAACCAACAAATCTATTCTAGAGTGAATACCATCTGAAACTAAACTAATCGAGTCATGTTTTTTCCCAATATAAATTTTCAACGGGGACATAATTCCATTAACTAACGCAGAAATTCCCATAACTAAAAAAGCTAAGAACCCCAAAACAAGAGGTTCAGATGTAAAAAAGCCTTTTATTGCATCGAAAATAATCCATAAACCGGATAAGAAAATAATTACTGTTATTAACAAACCCGAAATAACTTCTGCCCTTTCATGGCCATAGGGATGCCCTTCATCAGCGGGTTTTGTAGCTATTTTTATTCCTACAAAACTTAAGCTAGAAGCAACCACATCAGTAGCAGAATTTATTCCATCTGCGATTATTGCAGCAGATTTACTAATCACTCCAACAAAAATCTTGCCAATAGCTAATAAAAGATTAACAACTACTGCTAAAATAGAAACAAATAATTTAGTTTTCATTCTCCTTTAACTAGACTATTTCTTAAATGTTTTTAATTCTTTCTCTATTTCCTGCATTTCTTCTTTCAGAGCTTCGAGCTCACTTTCCAGAAAAGTTTTTTGTTCTTCCTTGCTTGGCTGTTTAAAACTAGCCCTTCCAGGGAAAAATCTTGGGCATCCGCCCCTTCCAAATCCTCTTCCAGCTCCGCAAGGCCCTAATCCTCTTCCAGTCATTGGCCCCTGTCCAGCAGGTCCTGTTCCATCAAATCTTGGCATTTTTATTTTCCTCTATAAAATATTTCAGTTTAATTACTTCTAAAAACTTTTATGGTTTTTGGAAGTATGAAAATCAAAGATTTTCATTATGAATACCTATTCATTAAACTATTTAAACCTTTCTATTATGAATACCTATTCATTAAACTATTTAAACCTTTCTATTATGAATACCTATTCAAAAACAATTTCACTCTTCAACGCTCTCAGCCTTTCCAGAATCAACTAAAATTTTAACAACTTCCCGAGGAATATTTGCGATCTGACCTTTTTCAAAAGGCCCCAATTTATTTCCCATCAAATCAACAAACTCCTCAACAGCACCCTTAAAAACAATCATCTGATTTTTCTTTTCTATCTCCTGGCCCCCATTCAAAAGCCCCTTAACTTTCTTGTCACCTTCTTCTATGCATTTCATTATACCCTCAAAAAGTTCTTTCTCAAGTAAAAGCATGTTCTCAAAATCCTGTTTAGAAATTCCTGTCTCAGCAGCAATCAAAACCAGGTCCAAAATCTTTCTTCTCCTACGCAACATTAATTCTTTAAACAAAGTCCGAGCGTTCTCAATTTGTTTATTTGTCTTAATATTTGACTCAGAAAAATCATCTCCTGTTTTCGAAGCGATCTTTTCTTTTTCAACAAAATAGCTTGAAACATCTTGGATAAACTTCTTCGCTATGGGTTGAAGTTGATCGCTATATCTTTCCTTCCGAGCTGCTTCGTATATGTCGTTATAAGTGATCATTCTATATCTCCCGAAGCAGCTTTGCGATTTCGCAAGAGGCATTTCTGAAATCGCCGTCTCGTGCCCTTTAGGGTATCCGCACTTCGAGGAGGTTTCCAAAGAACCAGGGGGTTCCTTTGAGCTTCGTATATGTCGTTATAAGTAATCATTTTCTACAAGAAAACGAACAAGAACTGCTTTTTAACTATTGTTGTTGTGAAATTCACTATTTCCCAAACCCAATCTTCTTAATAAAATTCTTACCTTCAACTTTTCCAAAACTACCCACTCTTGCCTGCTTCTCACAAAAATGCTTATCAACATCTGGCTTAATTCCCGCTTCCCCAGAATAATACAAAACCGGAACAGGGTCTGCACTATGATCTTTTAATTTACAGGGCGTTGAATGATCTGCTGTAACAACAACTTTAATAGATCTCTTCGGAGCAAAATTTCTCAGAAATTTAAAAAACGTCGAATCAATATATTCAATCATTTTCAACTTTTCTAAAGGTTTATTGTCATGGCCCGGCAAATCCGTTTCTTTTAGATGAATATAAGCATAATCAAAATTCTTATGCTGTCTTTTCAAAGTTTTTATAGAAAACTTGCAAGCTTTTCTCAAACCATCATACAAATTTTCATATGAATCTAATTTTTTCAATTCCGGATAAGGAAAATCAAAAACAGTCATTCCAGACAATTTTGAAAAGCCAATCTCCAAAGGCATATACGCAACAGACAGCCATTTTTTATATTGCTTCAACTTAGGAATTTCAATTCCGGCTCCTCGAACCAAAAAATAATTGGCAGCCATCAAACCTTTTTTCCGACGAGCTTCATTAACTGGGTGCTTATCCAAGAGTTCAAACGCTTTTTCTAAAAATTCATTTACTATATTCGCACTATATTGTGAATTTTCATCATCGTCTTGAGGCTTACAATTAGCAATCTTTGATTCATTTAAAGATTTCCCCTTCACATATGTAAAGTCATTTCCAGTTATATTATCTGAAAAACCGCCCTTGAAAACTAAAGCTCCACGATGCTGAACCGTTGATTTAAATTCAAAATCAAAAGGCATTTTTATCTGCTTGTTCAAATCCCTCTCTAAAATTTTCGCTTCTGCAGTTGTCAAGGTCCTTCCAACCCTCCGATCAATTATGTTTCCATTATCAAGAGAATCGATTGTGGCGAAATTAACCCTCAAGGCAAGATCGCCCCTAGTCATTTTTATCCCAGCCCCTTTTGCCTCAAGCTGCCCCCTTGTACTATCAATCTGTTTATTCCCAAAAATACTAACTATCGCCTCATCAGACTCCGGAACAAAATCCGGCTTAACAGGAATCATCCATCCCTGTTTTCCTCGAGCAGCAAAAAAATCTATATTCGGAGTTTCCGCATATTCCAGGGGCGTTTGATTCTCTAATAGCTTGTGTGGCAAATCACCTATTCCATCCAAAATAACTAATATCCCGTTCATTTTGTAAAAACAAACATAACGCATTTATAAAAATTTGTGTGATAAGTTAATTTCAAAAAAAAATCCAAAAATCCAAAATTATCCTTTCACCCCCTAAGAAAAACAACACAAACCACAAGGTTTAAAAAGGGTGTCGGTTTATAAAGTTTGTGTTTAACTAAATAATAATAAAATTCTAAAATAAAATGTCAGCTAATATAAAAAAGTGTCCCGAATGCGATAGCATTAATTTAACACATGATCCACATCTCGGAGAAATAATTTGTAATGATTGTGGTTTGGTTGTAGAAGAAAAGATGGTTGATTCTGGAATGGACCCTGCAGGAAAATTTGATA
>CAZHMB010000038.1:0-4679 GCA_964533515.1 Candidatus Woesearchaeota archaeon
GCCATAAAGCCCGTTTGCACATGAGCAGGGGGCTAACCTGCCGATCTAGTCTACATAAAATCAAGAAATCAGGGGTTTTTAAGGTTTTTTATTAGACCCGGGTGTATCCAGCATCTCTGATATCTTCTTTTTCGTAACATGTTTTTAAAATTCCCCCTTCTTCAACAACATATATCCAACCATGGGCTGTGAAATAGTCTGCATCCCTACAACCATTCTCCAGTAATTGTCTTAATCTGTTTTTTCTTATGACTGGAACGGCCCCGTTTAATTCCTTAAATAGTGCTTGAAGAGAGCCCCTTTTCGTTTTTAGCTTTTCTCCATAATGATTTAACATATAATCAGTAACTCTTTCTGACCCTCGTGCTTTTTCTTGGAACCTATTGAGAGAATGATGAATAACTTTTACATCTCCAAATTTTAAATTGAGTAATGCTAAAGTTGAAGAAACAAGAGCTACCAATCCCAATCTTAAAAGATTTTTCACATCTGTATTAAAAAATAATCATTTTAATAATATGTGTGATTAATTTTGGATTGACAAAAGTTCCCTAAAGCCCAACGCCAACAGCCATCTTTTTTTCAACAACTTCAATTCTTTGTTGCAAATGATAAATCTGATTTGAGATGTCTTCTAACTTGTCGGTTATTGCCATCAGTCTTTTTGCTAATTTTCTTTTTCTCTCTTCTGCGTCTGATGTCGAAGACATATCCACGTAACCTTCGTTGCTTGAAGAATCTGAACTTGAATCTGTAGAAGCTGCCCCGGCCATACTTCCCAAAAATCCGAAACCATCTGAAACTGGATCTGAAGTTGTTGAACTGGGTGTTGAAGAAGCCGAAGAACCGTAAGAGGAATTTGTATCCTCTCTCATCTCTTTTAATTTTTCTTGTTGTCTTCTGAACTTTTCTCCAAGATCAACAACCTTGTTCTTTTTTCCAAATCCGAATACCATATTAGAATTAAGTTGAAGGGATTTATAAGTTTATTGGGGATTAGAAACATATGGGAAACTCTCTTCCACAACATTAAAAAACCCAGAAAACTTTTATTATTGATGATAAAAAGAGGGAACAAAAAAGGGCAATTTTATTTAATGGCGGCCATAGTCATCATAGCCATCATAATCGGGTGGGTGACTGTTTCAAATTCTGCGAAAAAATCTTCAAACGTTGAAGTTTACGATGTTAAAGAAGAACTTGGAATTGAAAGCCAGGAGGTTTTGGATTTCGGGATTGTTAATGAAAGCAATATGAGCGAGTTGTTAACTGATTTTGGGAAGCTTTACACGCAATATGCGGGGGATCAAAAAGAGATATATCTTGTGTATGGAAATCGTGAGAGTGTTATCGTTGCTACTTATTCTACAGAATCTGTTGGGGGGGTCTCTGTTATTTTTGAGGGAGGTTCTAAGACGGGTTTAGAGATTACGGAAGAGCACTACAGAATTAAAGAAATTTTTCCAGAGGGAGGTGCAATCACAATTAGAATAGGTGACAAGGGAGAAGAGATAGAAAGAACTTTTGATCTTCAAGAGGGAGAAAATTTCTATTTTATAATAACCCAAACAATTCAGGGAGAACAATATGTTGCGGGTTCGATAATTAAAGAATAGAAAATGAAATTAATAAAAAACAAAAAAAGCGTGAGCGTTATGATTGGATATGTAGTCTTAATCGCAATTGCTATCACTGTTAGCGCAATAACTTATTCTTGGCTGGAAACTTATATTCCTCAGGATAAACTTGAATGTCCGGACGGGGTCTCTGTTTATATCAAAAATTTAGATTGCAAGAAAATTGGAAATGAACTGACTTTGAATATCACTCTTGAAAACAATGGGAAGTTTAATTTTTCTGGTTATTTTATACGCGCCACAAATTCTTCTAATCAAACTGTTGCTTCAATAGATCTTTCTGAAAATATTACTTCTGGTGGAAATCCCTATAATGGTTTTGTATTATTCACCTTGGCGCAACCTTTAACCCCCTCCGAGGTGTCTAAACCCTCAATATTTAAAGTAAATCTTTCTGAATTTGGAATGTTGTACAAAGTGGAGATAATTCCTCTAAGAGTCCAGGAGGAGGATTCTGTTTTTAAAAGCCTTGGTTGCTCAAAAGCAAAAGTGACAGAAACTATTTATGAAAAATGCGGCCCTTAAAAAGATTTAAAAAACTAAATAACCTAAGATTAAAATGAAAAGAAGAGGATTGAGAACAAAAAAAGCTGTTTCTCCGGTGATAGCTACAACTCTTTTGATTGGAATGGTTATCGTTCTTGGTGTAATAGTCTTTGTCTGGCTTAGAGCCCTTTCCCAAGATGCCATAACTAAATTTGACAATCAAAATATCGAGCTTGTTTGCCAGGATATAACTACGGAGGATTTAGATGTTGATTACTCTACCTCTGAAGAAAAATTATATATTTCAAATAATGGGAATGTTCCAATATACGATTTTCAAATTAGGAAAATCACTGATTCGGGGGATTATAATACGGGGAAAGCGAGTGATATATCAACTTGGCCGCCATATGGCTTGAATGCTGGAAAGGCTTTTTCGGGGGTTCTCGATGTGAGTTCGGATGTAAAAGAGATAATTTTAATTCCAATACTCTTAGGAAATTCAGATGAAGGGGAAAAGACTTTTATTTGTGATGAGTCCGTAGGGAAGGAAATTACTTTATGAAGAATATAAGAAACAAAAAGGCAGTATCTGCGGTTATAACAACGGTGATAATTTTAGCACTTTCTATCGCTTTGATTGGGATAGTTTGGGTGGTTGTTGATGGGATTGTTAAAGATAACGTCGGCAAATCTGAAGCTTGTTTCAATATTTTTGAAAAGGTGGGCATTGATGAAACCTACACTTGCTATAACTCTTCTGGGGAAGAATTAAAATTTATGATTTTTGTAAGAGATATTGAATTAGAAAAAATACTCGTTTCTATAAAAGGGGACGACAAAGCACATACTATCGAGCTCTCTCCAGAAAATATTCTGGACTACGTTGGAAAAGCTAGTGGAGATTACGGTACAAATATAACTTTTCCTGAAAGTAACTCGGGGAAAACATATTATGTCAATAATACTAATTCGGCGATGAGTTTTAGTAGTATAGATTTAATCGAGATTATTCCGGTTGTCGGAGAGCACCAGTGTTCCCCTTCGGATAGTCTGAAAAATGTTAATTTTTGCTCTTAATAATTTTTTAAAACCATCAACTATTTAAATGCAAATTCATTAATTGTAATGTAAAAAGGGGACCATGGAAATTAAAAAATATTTTAATAAAAAGTCACAGATATGGGTCGAGACGGTAATTTATACTTTAATTGCTCTTGTACTTATAGCTGCGGTTTTGGCATTTGCTAGACCAAAATTGCAGGAGATGCAAGATAAGGCAACGATCGAAGAATCGTTGAGTATCTTCAAAGATATTGATCTAAAAATGCAGGAGGTTGTTGGGACCGGTTCAGGAAACAAAAGAGTTATTGGTTTAATAATCCAGAAAGGAAAATTTGAGATTAACGGCTTATCTGATTCAATAATCTTCACATTGGAAAGCCACCATCAATATGGGGAGATTGGAGCGAAGATACCTGAGGGAAGAGATATCTTCGTAACAACTGAAAATAATAATGAAATCTATACTGTAACAATAAAAAAAGATTATTCTGAAAAGTTAAATTTAACTATATTGGATAAGGATGAGATTAAAACTCTTGATCCCTCTACAGGAAACTATGAGATTTCAATATTAAATAATGGAAGACAAGAATTAGATTCTAAAACAGTTATTGAATTTGAGGTAAATTAAAATGGAAAAATTAAAAATTTTACACATTTTCCAAAAGGGAGTTTCTTTGTAAAATGAAAAAATTAAAAATTTTCCAAAAGGGAGTTTCTTTGTAAAATGAAAAAAGATAAGAAAAAAATAGGTATCCAAGCATACCCTCAGCCAAAAATAAATTTCTATCCGATTGTGCCCCCGTTGAAAAAACCGAAAGATAAATCTAAAGTAAATATAAGATACAGTCTTGTGGAGCCATTTGCTTTTGCCCATATCTACTGGGACGAGAAGAGATTTGATCTGGTATATGAAATAGAAGAACCTGTCTTGACCAAGGAAGAAGAGGAGATAAAAAATGAATTGATCTCCACAATGAGGGATTTGATTAATTTTGATGAAGCTGTTGAGAAAAATGAAGCTGCCTTGTTAAAATATATTGATAAAAGGTTTAAACTCCTTGCTACAGAATTTGGTTTCAATATTAATTGGGAAAACTACAAGAAAATTTATTATTACCTTTGTAGGGAATTTATGGGATTTAACGAAGTTGATCCTTTGTTGAAAGATTACTTTGTTGAAGATATTGAGTGTAATGGGTCAGAATCCCCTATTTATATTGTTCACCGTATTTATAGAAACCTTAGAACGAATTTGCGACTTGACAATATAGATGTATTGACAAGTTTTGTTGAAAAATTAGCACAAAGGTCGGGGAAATATATTTCGTATGCCCAACCAATTTTGGATAGTAGTTTGCCAGATGGAAGCAGGGTTAATGCGACTTATACTTCTGACATAACAAGCAAGGGCCCGACTTTTACAATTAGGAAGTTTACAAAAACGCCATGGACGCCTCCACAACTTTTGAAATTTGAAACTTTGAGTCC
>CAZHMB010000039.1:0-4436 GCA_964533515.1 Candidatus Woesearchaeota archaeon
CCGACGAGAAAGAAAACGCGTGGGTAGTCGTTCATTCTGGCTCAAGAAATATCGGACACAAATTTGCAACACTTTATATGAAAAAGGTCTCAGGAAAAGAAAAAGGATTCGAAGAAACATATCCCATTAAAGAGGACACTGAATTAGGAAGGGAATATTTGAATCTTTTAGAGTTTGCATTAGAATTTGCCTTACTGAATAGAACAGAGATGATAAAGAAAGTTATTGCAGGGATTGAAAGGGTTCTCAAAGAAAAAATATCTTACGAAGTTTGGGCAAACAAAAATCACAATCACGCAATTAAAGAAAAAGGATTCTTCATTTACAGAAAAGGTGCAACCTCTGCAAAAAAAGGTGAAAGAGGAATAATCCCTGGAAATATGCGAGACGGAACTTTTTTAATTGAAGGAAAAGGTTCTTCTGCCTTTTTGCAAAGTTCAACTCACGGAGCCGGAAGAGCTATGAGTCGAAGAGAAGCAAAAGAAAAACTTTCTTTAGAAACTTTAAAAAAACAAATGAAAGACATAAAAGCAGAAATAACAAACAAAGTTTTAGATGAGTCTCCAGAAGCCTACAAAAATATCTTCAAAGTCATGAATGCTCAGAAAAAAAGTATCAAAGTTATCAAATATCTGAAACCAATTATCAATTGGCAAGGTTAATTATTTTGTCCAACAAAATAACTTCAACTGTCGAGGGTTGTATATATCTAAATCTGCAGTGATTGCAACTGGCTTCGAATAAACATCTTTATCGAGATACTCGCTTAAAGCACAAATCTCATTCAGCTTACAAACTTTCGCCTGACATTCGAGATAATCCGGAGTTCTAGAAGCTATTTTTTCACTAACAGTCGAAGGAATACATTTATCCAAAATTTGAGCGGTACAAACAACCTCAACCCCTCCATCTGACAAATCAATTCCCAATATCTGTGTACGGAGTTCATTATCTAGCTGAATTTCTTTTAAGATAGAAAGTTGGGTGTCATAAACTTTTTTTGAAATGTCCTTATTCCCAATGTAACCTTTGTCGATAACAATCAACAAAACTCCTGCAATCAAAAGTATTGCAACAAATGCTTCGACAATTCTTATCCAACCTCTTTTATTTTTATAAATCATTTTATCACCATATTCTTATTGTTAAAAAACCCGACTTTATATTTGCTTCGTCATCAACATACTGAATAGGAATTTCCTCAGAAAAAACATCCACAGAAACATCTTTCTGCCCAGTTTCCGAGAACCCTCCCTCTTCATCTTCAAAACCAAAACTAAAATCACTTCCTGCAGGAATGTTTAAACTATTTTTCAAATCATCAAACCCCGTTATTCCCACGTTAATTTTACTCTCGAAAATATAATTGTCTGAACGAACAGATTCGATAACATAACTATCTCCATCCAAAGAGGCACAACCGTTTAAAATGTCCCCCGGTTTCTCAAATTCTTCAGAAGAGTATACTTTGAAAAAAGTGTCATCATCCTCGGTTGAGAATTCTAGATTAGGATTAGAAACTTTCGCATAAGCTTTGTCTCCACTAGAATTCTTAACAACAATCTCCTCATCAACATCTGCTTCACCTAAAAAATTGATTAATTCAACACAAGTCTCTGTAATCTCCGAGTCAATTGTAACAGAAACTTCGGCCATTTCTTCGATAAATTGCTTCTCTAATAATTCACTTTTCAAATACTCTAAAAGAAATTCTTTATCTTTTTGCACTTTTATTGCGGGTTGTGTAATCGAAAACAAAAAAGCAAGAAAGGTTACAAAAATCATAAAAGATAAAATCATCCCGACATGGGAGGCCCTCTTATTCATCTTACCAGTGCCAGAAAAATTTCTGAAACTCCTCCAAAGATTATACTTGCTCCTGATGAAATCAAGAACGACATTAACATTAATGCAAAAGAATGTTTGATGCCTGCCTTTATATTTCCCTCCGCAAGCTTTCCAATTGTAAGTCCACTAAAAAATCCTTGAATTAACAATAAATACAAAAAAGCAGAAGAAATTTCTTGAGCATCGATTGCCTCTCCTCCCCCAATTCCTCCAATCCCAAAAGAACCAACATTTGCAATCCCAGAAAGCATTGGCAGAATTTTAAATTGCAAAACTAAAATAATGATTATGAAAACAAAGAATATAATATATCCCTGTGCAACCAGCGTCGAAATCATTGCCCTCCTTTCCTTTTTCAATTTGTCGGACATTGCAACCGCTCCTGCAACCGCCTCTAAAATTTCACCAATATCCCCTCCAGCCTTTTCAGCCTGTCCAATTAAAGTTAAAGACCTTGAAATGGTTTTGTTATTAACATCTTTTGCAAACGTTTTCAAAGCAGTACTAAATGGAATTCCCAATGAAATCTGATTCGCAAGTTTATGGATATGATCCCCCAAGACTCCGTATGACTCGTGCTGAATATTCAGAATACTTCTGCTTATCGGCGTCCCTGTCTTAACACTCTCGACAAGATTTCGCGCAAACTCCAGAAACATCTCTTCCTTCTCCGAGGCAATTCTTGCCTCACTAATCATTGTAAGAATAAACGGCAAAGCCCCAATAATAACTCCCATACCTAGTATAAAAAAGAAATAATTAGTACCAAGAGCCAAAAAAGACAGACCTACAACTACCAATCCTATCAGAATACCAGCCCAATGAATTACTTTTATTTCCATCTCTTTTTATATCATACTAAATCTAAAGGGCTTTTTATATTTTCTGAGAGATAAATTTGTATTTAGAATTCAAACTCAACCCCCCTGTTTTCTCAAATTCAAAAAGGTCAGAAATATAATATTTATCAGAGTAACTCCCATAATCATAACAATAGTAATCATCTGAGTACTAAGAGAAACCCCAAGACCACTAACTTTCATCATCATAAGCAACAACATTAAAATCATCGGAGCCGCAATAACAACACTGATATAAATATCCATAAATGTTTCGGCAGTTCTGGAATATTTTTCCCTTTCCAACCGATATTCAAAAAGCAAACTCTGAGATCTTTTTTCAAAAAACTCGGGCAAGTCCCCCCCGGAAGTAATTGTCGTCGCCAAACCAGTAAATAACTCGGCAAGTTTTTTACTCGAAGTATTAAACGCACTTGATCTTAACGCACTAACCAAATCCATCCCATAGATATTAACTTTATTTATCAATTTAATAAACTCCTTTTCAAGATGAGGATATTCCTTAGTAACAATAATTATATCAAAAATCTTACTCGGCTCAATCATCGACCCTGAAATTGACGACATATGAATTGTCGCAAACGGAAGCTCTTGATCAATTGAGTTTCCTATAGCTTTTCTTTCCATCGCAGGGTAAAAGAACATAAAAGCAAAAGTCCCAAGAGGAATTATAAAAATCAACCAAAAAACTTTCAAAAATCTATTGAAAAAATCTCCTTCAACTAAAGTTATAATAGGTAACATCGGGCCCACATTGAAAACCAAGAAAAAAACAAAGACCCCAATTCCAACAAAAAAAGCGAACAGAGTACTAAGCAAGATAACAGAAAGATAACTTGCCGGAACAAATTTCATATTTGCTCTAATCAAATCTCGTCTCATATGTCTAAAAAGTTTTTCATGAATTAAAGAGTGAGACATTTTAGAAAAAAGTTTATTCGATATCTCAATATACTTGCTAGGTTTTCCCTCTTTCTTCACAACATGACCTTCATCTTCTTTACCAATTCTTTTTAGAGTAACTCTCTCAAGATCACTTTGTTTCTCTTTGGGGACTTCCTTTTCTCTATTTGGTTCAATCTTTGGAGAGGCTTTAACCATTTCAGTTGCTTCAGGTTTTTTTGGGCCTTCGGTTTCTCGAGTTTTAGGTAAAGGCTTCGCAAGATAAATCTTCTTAAGCTCATTCTTTAGTAACCCTCCATTTTTCTTAAAAGCATTTTTTAAAGAAACACTATCAGACGTTTTAATTCTTCCAACAATTCTTTTCTGACTTTGGATTATCTTTTTAATCTCATTAAATTCACCTTTCATTTACCAATTCCTCCATCTTTTTCTGTATTTGAAGAATAATTCTCTTCGCTTTATCCAACGCTTCAACATCCTTTTCAGAATACGCTTTTTCGAGTTTCTCTTCAGCCTCTTCAAGAGATTTCATCAACTGATTCAAAAAAACCACATCACTCTTTTCCATACTAACGTTAAGAAATCTTTATTATTAAATATTTGGTTATCGTATCCCAAACTTTTTCAAAACTTCCTCAGGTTTTTTGTAATACTCGTTGATTACTTCCTGAACTTTTGTAAAATCAAAAAGTTTGTTCTGAGACATTGCATAAAGTAACTGAACTCTTCTTCGAAATTCCAACTCCAACTCAGGCATACTTAATCCGTATCTTTTCGCAATCTTCTGAAATATTCTGCTGTCTTTTTTAAAATAAAATTCATCTC
>CAZHMB010000040.1:0-4185 GCA_964533515.1 Candidatus Woesearchaeota archaeon
AGTACACCTTCCAGCAATAATTGAATTACAAGAGGAAGAGTTACAACAAAAAGTATATTCAGAAAAAAAGCTTAGAAGCAAAGGAGCTCTCCCGGATGATTTGGTCTTAGATCAACAGGGTGTAAGAAAAAAAGTCAGAGCAATTCTTTTAGGACACGCTCATCTTGACCACATCGGAGCAATACCTTACATCGCTTACAGATATCCAAATGTCCCAATAGTCGGAACACCTTTCACAATTGAAGTTTTAAAAAAGATAATGGCTGACGATGGGATAGTTATACAAAATCCCTTGAAAGTTGTCCAACCAAATTCTTCCTACATGATAAAAGGAAAAAACCAAACTTACAAAGCCGATTTCATAAACATAACACACTCAACAATCCAAACCTCTATGATTGGACTTCACACAAAAGAAGGAGCAGTCCTTTACGCAAACGATTTCAAATTAGACAACAATCCAACAATGGGGTTGCCCCCAAACTACAAAGCACTTTCAGCATTAGGAAAAAAGGGTGTAAAAGTTTTGATCGTTGATAGTCTTTATTCGAGCTCGGAAAGAAAAACGCCAAGCGAAAAAATCGCAAGGGCTTTAGTCGAGGAAACTTTAACAACAATAAATAATAGAAACTCGGCAATCTTTGTCTCAACTTTTTCAAGCCACATCGCAAGATTAAAAAGCATAGTAGAATACGCAAGAAAATTAAACCGTCAAGTGTTTTTCTTGGGAAGAAGTTTAAAAAAATATGTGGAGGCAGCACATAACATCGGACAATGCCCCTTCTGGAAAGACATCCAAATAGGAAGTTACAAAAGACAAATAGAATCTATCCTAAAAAAAGTTCAAAAAAATCCAACAAAATACTTAGTGGTTTGCACAGGCCACCAGGGTGAAAATGGAAGTATTCTAGATAGATTAGCAAGAGGGAAACTCGATTTCCATTTCAAACCAAACGACAATATTGTTTTTTCATCTAAAACAATTCCAACCCCTGAAAATGTTGCTCATCGTGAAAGCTTAGACAAAAGATTAAAGAAATCGGGAGTAAGAATATTCGATAACGTTCATGTTTCAGGCCATGCCGGAAGAGAAGATTTAAGAGATTTACTTTCACTTGTCAAACCCCAACATATAATTCCTGCCCATGGTTCAACATCACAACTTATCCCTATGGTTGAACTTTCAAGAGAACTTGGCTACGACGTAAACAAAAAATGTCACATTGTCCAAGACGGACAAACATTAAAAATATAAAATGGATTTAGATTTTTTAACTCAAGGAATAGCCCAGGCAGTTTCAAGAGGCTCGACTTTAAAACAAGCTATGATGAGTTTTTACACCGCCGGCTATAAAAAGCAGGATGTTGAAACTGCTGCAAGAACTTATCTTCAACAACAGCAAGGAACTCAACCAGCGCAACAAACCCAACAAGTTTCTACAACAAACCCTGCCCAAGCCCAACCAAATCAACAACCAACAAAAAAACAAGGCTTCTTCTCAAGATTCAAAAAGAAAGTTAAAATTTCAACTTATTCAAAAGTCCCAGAGGGCCCACCAAAAGAAAAAATAGATCCCAAAACAACTTCTGCTATAAAAGCAACAGTTTCAGAATATAAGGCTTCGAAACCCGAAGAGCAAAAAAAAGGGAAGGGCCTGAAAATGTTTATCATATTCTTATCAATAGTTTTTGGAATTCTTTTACTAGTCCTTCTGGGATTAATTTTCTTTGGAGAAGACATGATTCAATTTATTCTAGGTTAAAATGGTTTTAATATACCAACCTTCAGAAGATTCTTATCTTTTACAATTTGTAATAAAAGACTTTGAAATAAAAAAGAATTCAAAATGCTTAGACATGGGTTCTGGTTCAGGGATTCAAGCTGAAACTTTAATCTCAAAAGGAATTGCTCAAAAAAATCTAACTCTAATAGACGTAAACACCGAAGCAATAAGACTTCTAAAAAAGAAATTCAAAGATTCAAATGTAATTGAATCAAATCTTTTCTCAAATCCGAAAATAAAAAAGGAAAAGTTTGATTTAATAATTTTCAATCCCCCCTATCTTCCTGAAAACCCAAACGAAGACAAAGAATCACAAATTGCAACAACAGGCGGAAAAGAAGGAAGTGAAATAATCAACAAATTTCTAAAACAATCAAAAAAACATTTGGAAAAAGACGGAAGGATTTTGTTATTAACTTCGAGTTTGACAAAAGGAATAATTTGGAATGGCTACAAGAAGAAACTTCTAGCTGAGAAGAAATTGTTTATGGAGAAGTTGAAGGTTTGGAACATTTCACCGAAAGATATTTAAATACCAATAAGCAATATCATTTATGGAAAAGAAAACACAAGGGAGATTACTTTTCTCAATAATTATCATTTATGCTATTCTATGGAAAATCTTCTATCTCTCTATCTCAAAAAATTACAATTATCTTATCGGAGGGATTTGGGTTATTTTTATTATTCTTGCAACTTATTGGTTTACAAAAAAAACAGATTACTTTGAAAAACAAAAATCTTACAAAGCTACTTTAGAACATCAAGCGAAAGTTTTGGAACAAACAGGATTTTTTTCAGTCATAATACCTTTAGCCTATATCCTTGGACTTGTGAGTATAGGGATAGGTATTTTTGCTTTTTTTTATGATCCTCAAGATGGATTAAAACTTTTTACTTCAATGTCTATAATTGGTGTAGTAGTTATAATTATAATGTTTTTTATTCAAAGATCTATAAAAAGAAAGACTCTGAAAGAGAAAGTTTCTATACAAAAATACCCATAACCATAGAAATCAAAAACCCAATAACACCGATAATCGCTATCCCAATAGCGGAAACTTTCGCAACTTGTTCAAACTCTTCACGCGTCGGCTTTTTCAAAATATACCAAACTCTTCGGCATTTCACAAAAAACGATTTCAAACTTGTTGCAATTTTCATGATTATAACTCGCTAATCCTATTTATAAATTATTCGATGTGGCTCTACATAAAAATTAATATAAAAATTTACAATAAAGGTTCAATCAAAGGGAATAATCTAAATGCTATTTACCATTAATTATTTCGCAAAGCGAAATCCTTTAGATTATTCATAAAATTCAATGCCCAATTCTTCTTCTATCTCGTGATGCTTACGAGATTCCATCGTCTCTCCGTGCCCAAGAATTTGACTGCTCTTTACTCCTGTAACAATTAACAAAACCCTCATCGACTTTTCCATGTCCGCTGTAATCTGCGCACCCCAAATCAACTTCGCATCAGGAGAAAGTTTACTCCCAATAATTTCAATAATCGATTTACATTCTTCCAAAGACATATCATTTCCACCAACAATATTTACTAATGCTCCGCTCGCATTTGATATATCAACGTCAAGCAAGGGATTTTCCATAGCTTTTTGAACTGCGTCTTGCGCTCTGTTTTCAGTATCCGCTTCGCCCATTCCAATTAAACTCACACCACCATTAACCATAACTGTTTTAATATCGGCGAAATCCAAGTTCACTAAACCAGAAGTTGTTACAAGTTCAGTAACTCCTTTAACCGCGTTAGTTAAAATCTCGTCCGCGATTTTAAAAGCAGTATGCAAAGGCAACTCCGGAGCCAACTCCAAAAGTTTATCGTTCGGAATAACAATTAAAGTATCAACAACAGATTCAAGTTTTTCAAGTCCGTTAACAGCGTTCTCTAATCTCTTTTTTCCTTCAATTGTAAATGGCATTGTCACAACACCTATAACTAAAGCCCCCTGTTTTTTGGCAGCGGATGCAACAACTGAAGAAGCACCTGTACCAGTACCACCCCCCAAACCACATGTTATGAAAACCATATCCGCCCCACTTAATTTTTTCCTTATTTCAGATTCGGATTCTTTCGCTGACTCTTCACCAACTTTGGGATTGCTTCCAGCTCCAAGTCCTTGAGTCAATTCTTTTCCAATAAGTATTTTTTGATCAGCATTCGCATAAAGTAAATCCTGGGCATCTGTGTTAACAGCAATTAATTCTCCACCTTTGATTCCGATCTCTTTCATTCTACCAAGACTATTTCCCCCCCCGCCCCCTATTCCAACAACTTTTATTTTCGCAGATTGTTTTTTCAAAAGTTCTTCCAACTCCCTATCAATTTCCCTAACACTTCCCCTAATCCCTGGAAGATTTAAATTTCCAGAACTC
>CAZHMB010000041.1:0-4024 GCA_964533515.1 Candidatus Woesearchaeota archaeon
TCATAAAATTATGTTTTGCAGAATTATCTGGCTCTGGAATTCTTTGCTTGTCGTTTTTGTAAACCCAAAGTAGTTTTGGACATTGTAAACCTAGGAGATAGTTAGATTTTGTTAATAGTTTTGGCATAAGAAAGTTAGGGTTGGGAGACTTATAAAATTAATCACTTTATAGAATCCTTATTCTTCAATGCTAACAATAATATGGCCGAGTCCTGTATGTAAGTTACGATATCCATGATATAATGGCCGATAATAGGATCCATACCCTTATGATTATAGAAAATATTACCAGTATCTTTTCCTATCTGTCTTTTGTCCTTTAGAATTGAGGTTAAAAGATTTATATCAAAATTTTTGAAAAGTTTGAAGTAATCATTAAAGAGTTTATTTGTTTTTTCTATCAGCGTAATCGTATCCTTAGATAAAGTAGTTTTATTTTTATTTTCAAGTGCAAGTTCATAACAAATTTTTCTATAGAAATCTGCGATTACTTCTAAATACCAATTTATCATAAATAAGAAGAGGACATCAGATTTACTATAAGGCCATTTCTTTAATAAAATTCTCGAGCAATGATTTGTAAGACGAGTATTTGATCTTTCAAGGGGGAAAAGGTTTTTCAATGATTTATAATCTTTTTTCTTTATCAAATTCAAAGTTTCATCTGCGAGATAACCTGTAACCTCAAAAGCCCGATCTAAAATTTCATCGAATTTCTTAGAAGATTCGTCAACTACTTGTTTGAATATTGCACTATCTTTTGTTTGTTTAAGGAGTTCAATTCCATCAAATTGACTTGCGAGTTCATTGATTCGGTCTGGATGAACCTTGGGTCCCAATTTCAATTCAATCTCATCATGACCGAGAGTATGTGCAAAGAAAAAAAGATTTCTAATTATAATCTTGTCCATATCATGATTAAGGTTTATTGTTATTTTGCTAGAACTTTTTTCTTTTGAACCTCTTATAATTAAATTTTCTCCGTCTTCTTCAACATTCAAATCATCCCCCTTGTTAATGCCATTTTCCTTAACCCATTTTATAGGGAGTGAAACTACGGTTGTCTTATTTGCCAGTTGGATAGCCTTTCTTTTCATAATTCTATAAATAATTGATTATTTATAAGTTTTTCTAAAATTTATATAATTATAAGGAAAATATATATAAAGAAAATATGGCTTTATTTTCTATGAATGACTTACAGAAAACCACAAAACCAAATTTTGAGATAGCCATAAATAAGGTTGGGATCACAAACTTAATGCTTCCTATGAATATTCGATATGGGGGTAAATTAAATCCTGTAACTGCAAAAATTGACGCTTTTGTAGATCTTCCTAAGGAGGAACGAGGAACACATATGAGCCGGATGATTAGAATTCTTAACAAATATTCTGAAAGAGAAATTGACACAAAACAAATTTCCAATATACTTCAGGAGATGAAGGAGCAATTGAATGCTCGTCACTCGTATTTGAATATGGAGTTTACACTATTCAAAATGAAAGAAGCTCCAGTAACTAAGAATCCGGGATATATTGGTTACAATTGTTTTCTAAGAGCAGATCAAAATTCAATTTTAAAGATAAGATTGGGAGCAAAAGTTTTAGTTACCTCTCTTTGTCCGATCTCAAAAGATATTAGCGATTATAGTGCACACAACCAACGAGGAGAATTGAAGGCAGAGGTTTTATGTGACGATGGGAAATTATGGTTTGACGATTTGATCGATACTGTTGAAAAGGGTGGAAGCTGTGAATTATTTAGCGTATTGAAAAGAGAAGATGAAAAATACGTTACTGAAAAAGCTTATAATAATCCGAAGATTGTTGAAGATATCGTCCGAGAAGTCGCAGCATTATTAAAGGATAATAAACATATTGAAGAGTTCAAGATCTCCTGCGAGAACTTTGAATCTATCCACACACATAATGCGTTTTCGGAAATACAAATGAAAAATGGCAGATGAAATAGAATTAAAATTTGAAATAGAAAATTACGAAGAATTAGTTAAGAAAATTATAAAACTTGCTGAGTTCAAAAGTTCTGCTTATGAATTGACAGTAATGTACGACGAAGGTAAAAAATTATTTGAAAAAGATGCAAGGTTGAGGTTGAGAAAAATTATTGATTTAACAAATGATAAGGAGACTGCAGAATTTAGTTATAAGAAACCTAAAACTCGTGAAGGAATTAAAATCGAAGAAGAATATGAAGTTTCTGTCTCAAATTTTAAGGAGACTGAGGAAATTTTGAAGAATATCGGATTTGAGAAGGTTAGTTCTTATGAGCGGATAAGGGATACATTTTTGTCTGATGAAACTAAGATAACTATTGATAGTTTTCCCTTTGGAGATTATCTAGAAATTGAGGGAGATTTGAGCAAGATAAAACTTTTTGCACAGGAACTTAATTTGGATATGTCAAAGAACATAACAAAATCTTGTGATGATATTTATGCTGATGTTTGTATTGCAGATGGGAAGGATGTCGACGACAATATAACTTTTGAAAATTCTGAGGAATTAGAAAAGGAAAAAGACAAAAGAGCTGTTTTTTTAAAATGATATGCACTCCAGGAAATCTTGCAAGAGACCTATTTAGTATAAAGACAAAAGAAGGGGCAAAGATAGTACACCAAGGAATAAGCGTCCTTAGAAAAAATAATGTCGGAAAAAAGGTTGGGAATCAAAAAGTTGAATATTCTAAGGAAGATTTTGTTTTATTGAGAAAAATATCTAGTTTTCTAGTATGGTTAGATAGGCGAGAATGTAAGCATTTCAGGACGACTAAAGAAACTGAAGAAATGGTTAAATCATTGTTAGCCTCATTAAGGCAAAATAAGAAAATATTATTCTTTGCATTATTCTGCCCTAGCTATAAGAAAGGTAGAAATGTTAAAGGATTTAATGAAGAAATCGGGAATACGACTCGAAGAGGGATCGATAATTTATCTTCGATTTATTCCATGGCTAAATTTTTACAGATACCTTGTGAAGCAAAAGCAATTTATGGGGATCTTGCCCTTGAAAATTTTAACAAATTAAACAAGGGTGATTTTGATGATTTGGAAACAAACTTTGAAAATTTTAAAATATTCGGGGAGAAGGTAAATTCAGATATAGGGTTTATCAAACTATCAGATATTGGGGCTTGCAAGGAAGTAATTGGTCTTTCAGGAATTACAGGGGGAGATATACCTTTAGATTCAAAAGAAATTAAAAGAATTGCAAAAAGAAGTAATCTTTTTTATAGGGAAATTCTCGGCTGGAAAGATAGAGATATAGTTAAAAGAACTGAAGATCTCGCGAGAACTTGTTCATTTATTACAGGAGAGATTAGAGAAACCAATCCTCTTTCAATTATGGTTATGACTGAAAATATTTATGAACGAGCTAAATTTTATCAGGGGGGCGAGCAAAATAAAACCTTGCCGATTTTCTATCCTGCGAAAATAAAATGTTAGAAAAAACTTTAATGTTAATTAAGCCTAGTGGATTTGAAAAAAGAGATAGTATACTTCAGGTAGCTTCCCATTTAGGTGAGATTGTTTACAATAAATTTCATGCCTCGGTTTCATCGGAACAGATGGGAAGACACTATGCAGAACATAAGGGTACTGAACTATATGGTTGGCTTATTTCCTATTTTGAGAATAAACCGATAGAGGTCTTTGTTTATCATGGAAATAATGCTATTAATAGTATGGCAGAATTAGTGGGTCATTCAGATCCAATGCAAGCAAAAGATGGAACTATCAGGGTAATGGCGAATGATAGCCTCATACAGGCGAACATAGAGAAAAGACCAATAAGAAATTTGGTTCATTGTCCAAAAGATCTAGAATCTGCTAAAAGAGAAATTAGTATTTGGGCACCAAATTTAGTTGTTTAGGGGTGATTTGTAAGATGTGATGAGATCATCATGGAGAAAACACCGGAAACAAAAACCGCACTGACGCCGAGAAGTACCATAAATAGCCAAGGCAGGGTGAACTATAGTGAAGGCTTTCAGGCTTGGAATG
>CAZHMB010000042.1:0-4018 GCA_964533515.1 Candidatus Woesearchaeota archaeon
AAAACTAACATAATCGTCCATTGTCTGACTAATGTGAATCATTCCTCGCATCGCACCCATGTCAATAAAAGCCCCGAAATTTGTAATCTCTGAAATAACTCCGTGAACAAGTTCTTGAAGCTGCGGTTTCCAAATAAGTAATTTAAATCTCGACTTGTAATATGTCGCCCCGTCACCAGGAATGATAACGCCCTCTTGAATATCCAAAACTTCAATAACGCTGATAACTCTTCCCAATTCACGACTGTAAAAATCCGCGTAAGTCTCTTTCAACTGCTGGTCGACCGCCTCGCTAGTATCTAAACCAAACAGCTTTGGCTCAACTCTTACATGGTCTTCAACTTCAGCTAAGTAGAACATTTTCTATATGAATTTTAATAAAAGTTGGTTTTTAAAGGTTTTGTGCGCATATTCGCCAATCAAACAACTTCCAACTGCCTTCCTCTAATCAAAATAGTTTTCCCTTTCAATTTCCCCCGCATTTCTTTGTCCAATGTACCAACAAAGATATTTTCTTCTTCTTTCTCATAATCCAAAATACCCCTATCAACATTTTTACTCCCAAGAATTATCTCTTCAAAATCCGAAGAATCAATTATATTCAAAGCTGTTCCGGCGTTTTCCTTGAACTTCAATTTCTTCCCTTTGCCTTCTGCAATCCCTTTTAGCTCAAATAAAACCTCTCTAGGAATAAAAATTTTAAAACCAAGAAGCTCCAGCTCAGAAAAGAAATCAATTTTCTTTCCAACTGCGGATATAATAAAACTCGTATCCAAGACGGCTTTCTTTACCATCTCCAAAAAAAGATAACTGACTATAAAAATGTTAAGATTTATTAACCCCCCTATCTTTTAACAAATATGCAAGAGGCGAATAATATTTTAAGGATTTTAAAGACGGCAAAAACGGCCCTACAAAAAGAAGACTCTTTCTCACTTAGGAATCTAAGCAACCAGACAAACAACACTGCCTCAAGGACACAAGACCCTGACAACATTGCCATAGCTGTAATAATTTATTCTCTGAGCAAAATAATAGAAAGGGCAGAATACAAAAAAACAAAAGGCTGGGAGAAATTGTACAACCAAATAATTCTCGGGATTGACAATTTAATTCTAGATGTAAAAAAAGAAAATGAAAAGGAATTCAAGAGAAACATAGAAAATCTTAGGAAATCAATAGAAAAACTCTCAGTGAATCTGAAAGGAAATATCCAAGAGGTTTTTAGAAAGGCCTCGATAAATAAGGCCTCAAAAATCTACGAGCACGGTATCTCGATGGAAAAGACGGCAAAACTTTTAGGAATAACTTTATGGGAACTCGCAGGATATGCTGGAGCAAAATCTTCTGAAGGCTACAAAGAACTAAAGACAATTAATACAAAAGACAGAATTAAAACGGCCATGGAGATTTTCGGATGAAACCAAAAAAAGCAATCCTCTTCGACGCAAGTAGTTTAATTTCTCTAGCGATGAACGGTCTTCTACCCGTCCTAGAAAAACTAAAACAGAGTTTTAATGGATGGTTTTTGATAACTAATGAAGTGAAATTTGAAATAATTGAAAAGCCCATGAAAATAAGAAGATTTAAACTTGAAGGCTTGATGATTCAGCAACTTCTTGATCGGGGAGTCTTGCAAATGCCTGGCGAGATTGGTCTTAATCTAGACGATAAAATAATCTCAAAGAGAACTCAAGACATCATGAAAGACATAAATAATCTTTTCATAGCAAAAGGAAAAGAAGTAAACATAATTGATCTTGGCGAGTCTTCATGTTTAGCTTTGAGTGAACTCCTTGCTGAGAAAAAGGTTTCTAACGTTATGGCGATAGATGAAAGAACGACAAGAGTTTTAATTGAAAAACCAGAAAATCTTCAGGATCTTCTTGAAAGAAAAATGCACATCAATGTCAAACCTAACAGAGAATTTCTTGATACTTTGAAAAGAAAGCAATACAAAATTATTCGTTCAGCAGAATTAATGTACGTCGCTTACAAAAAGCAACTTTTCGGAATCTCTGATCCAAGACTTTTAGGCGCCGCACTTTGGGCAGTCAGGTTTAAAGGTTGTTCAATTTCTGACCAAGAAATCAAAGAGATCGTTAAGATAGGATAGAGTTTAGCAAATTTCTTTTGCTTTTTCAAAATCTAGAGAACCTTCGTCTGGCCCCATAAAATAATATTCGTATTCTTTTTTACTTTTAAAAATAAATTGGTGCACGATTATTTTTGTGTCATAAAGGAATCTTGAAAAGATTGTTCCATTAACCATTTTTCTACCCTTTTCAGTTTTCAATTCATCAGACAGGACAAGAGTTCTTTTGTAGCCCAACCTTTCTTTTTCTTTCAAAAGAGTCGCAACAATAAGCCTACATTTCGGAGCCGAAGTTCTGCTACCGTCCTTTTTCTTCAATAACTTTCGGCCTTTCTCTTTAAGCTTCTCTTGAGAATAGATGAGAACTTTTTTTCCATTAATATTTTTTTCTTTTAATATCTCGAGGTATGCCTCGGGAAGTTTTTTGATATTGAACGATTTTCTTTCTTCATTTGATTGAACTTGATGCACATCATCAACAAGAACCATCAAACCAATTTTCTTGTACTTATTCTTCGCATAAGAATAAAGTTCCACCCCCAATTCCCACAAAAAAATATCCAATTTACTTGGACCCTTTTTGTAACTATAATGGCCTGCTTCTATGATTGTACTATCACCTAATTTTTTTATAAACTCTTTATTCATAGTTAGTTTCAAGATTTATCTGTATATAAAATTTTCTCCAATAATCGTTTGTTAAATTATTTTACCCTTAACATTTTTTAGGGAAGCATTCTGACAAAGTCGAATGCGGAGCAATTATTTTCCTACCCAAAAACGCTAAATCCCTTGTTATCTTCTGGATCTGAAACAGAAATATTCAATGATTTTTCCGCCGAGTTATAATCAACAGCTACCAAATATCTCTCTTTCGTCTTTTCATTCAAAACATCAAAACCTTCTTCATCGCTTTCTATATCTCCGAGTTTAAATCCATGCAAAACATAATATCTCTTCACGACTCTCGGAAGATCTTTTATTTCATCTATCCTCGCCTCATCTACCGGTATCTGCACAATTCCGATTTGCGGACTTTCAGACAGCAACATCTTGTACCCTCCGAGCTTTCCAAATAGCTTCGCAATTTCTTTCCCCATATTATCCAGATGATTTTCTTTTTCCTGTTCTTCCATGCAGTTTCTAAGGTAGAAGATTTTAAAAATGCTGGTATTTTGAGGAATTCATGGGTGCGTAGTATACCGTTATTATATCTGCCTCCAGAGCAGAAGAAGGGGGTTAAATTCCCTCCGCGCCCATTTTCTCCTTTTCCTACTCTTCCCCAGTATCACCCTATCCCTATTTTTAGGGGGTCATAAATATATATAAAGAAAAGGTTCTATTTCAGGCTATGAAAAAAGAGGATAGAATAATGTCCGAAGTCAGCGATGAGATTTTCTTGCTGATGAAGAGGGTCCAGCGGAAGTTCAATCTTTCATGGACTAAGGCAAGAGAAGGCGTTAGCGCATCTGTTGTGGCTCTTTACGGATTTCAATTGTGATTTTTCAAAGAGACCTCCCTTCTAGGCGTTAGCATACTTTTTCTACAAGATTAATGCGAACTTTTATCATTTCATCACAATAATATTTAAGAAGACCAAAAACAAAAAGATAAAGATGGGGTGTAGGCCGATCAAAATTCTAGAGCAAGGTATTGGGGATATAGATGCAAATGAATATCCTTTAAGAGATACTGTCGGTGTTAGGCTAGAAGGGGGAATAGTTTGGTATTATGAGTGCGTAAGAGGGGAGGATAAAAATTATTGGGCGTTCCGAGATTGTTCTAGCCCATTTGCAGGAAGTCCTGCGTTTTCTATTAGAAACCTTTAAAAACAAATTCCAACATCTTTTGTTAATTGCCCACGTGGTCTAACGGCTATGACATGTCCCTGTCGCGGACATAACCCGGGTTCAACTCCCGGCG
>CAZHMB010000043.1:0-3952 GCA_964533515.1 Candidatus Woesearchaeota archaeon
ACATTGATCCGAGAGTTAGAAGTTCTCTGGGTGAAGAAGAAATTGTTTTTCCGCCCTATAATGCTGTTCAATTACAAGAGATTTTAAAACAGAGATGTGAATTGGCTTTCAAAGAAAAAGTTGTTGACGATGGTGTTATTTCTAAGTGTTCTGCATTGGCTGCAAGAGAACATGGAGATGCAAGGAGAGCTTTAGATTTGTTAAGAATCGCTGGAGAGTTAGCAGAAAGAGAAGGCAAGGCAAAAATCACAGAAGAGTATATTGATAAAGCAAACAAAAAAATAGAAAAAGATAAAATTTTAGATATTATTGAGACAGAGCCGACGCAATTTCAAATTGTTTTATATGCTGTTCTTCAGTTGACAAAAGAGAAAAATAAAAAACAAGACAATGGAAACTTTTACACTGGTGATGTTTTTAATTGTTATCAAGATATATGTCAAAAGATAAGGCTTGAGGTTTTGACGCAGAGGCGTGTTTCAGATATTATTGCAGAGATTGATATGCTCGGGTTGATAAATGCTAAGGTAATCAGCAAGGGGAGACATGGAAGGACAAGGGATATAAGGCTGGCTATTCCAGGCAATCTTGTTGAGAAGGTAGAAGCAATTTTAGAAGAAGCACTAGGATTGTAGTACATTCACTCAAAAACAAATTAATTAACTTAAGTTAAAAGTCACAGAGGAATGAATGGAGACAAAAAAAGAAATATTAAGAATTTGCATGAAGAAAGGTTTCCTATTGGATAAGGAGATACTTGATTCTTTAATAGGTTTAGAAGAAGAAGAATCAAAAAAATTTATTGAAGGGCTTTGCAATCTAGACATAAAAGAGAAGGTCATCACGAAATCCATTTTCTTCAGCCATCTAAAAGAATTCAGAAGGACTTTTACTTATCTCAATAAAAATTTTGTTGAAAAGTTTTTTGTTAATTTAGGTTATTCGATTGAACAGATTGGAGGTAAAGATGCTTTGGATGTTGTGCCGGTCAGAACTGAAGGGTTAGAAGAAGATAGCAAAGGTCCCAAAGTGAAAATTCTGTTTGCTCCAACAGTAATCCCAAAAAAAATAGTAGTTCAAGATTTTGTAAAACACTTTAGAGCAAGATATGATCAAATCAAAAAAATATTACTGGAGAGAAAAATAGATAATTTGCGTTCCTTGAGAAGAATAGGAAATGAGAGAGAAACTTTTTCTGTTATTGTGTCTATTTTGAATAAAAGGATAACCAAGAATAAGAATATCATTTTCGATGTGGAGGATTCTACTGGCTCTGGAAAAATTTTAGTTAATAATAATCGGAAAGAGCTTTACAATATTGCCCAAGAACTTCTTGTTGATGATATTGTTGCGTTTACTGTCTCAGGGAGTTCTGATATTCTGTTTGCAAATGAGGTTATGTTTCCTGATGCCCTTTTAGCTGAGAAAAAAAAGATAAGTGAGGATGCCTCTGTCGCTGTTTGTTCTGATTTGCATATTGGTAGCTCAATGTTTCTTGAAGATAATTTTTTGAAATTTATTAAATGGTTAAATGGGGAAGAAGGTAACGAGGAGCAGAAGATAATGGCTAAAAAGGTGAAGTATCTCTTTGTTGTGGGAGATACAATCGATGGGGTGGGGGTTTTTCCAGACCAGGAAAAATTTCTCAAAATCCACGATACTTTTGAGCAATATGAAAAATTAGTAGGTCTTCTTAAACTTATTAGAAAAGACATTGTGATTATTATGTGTCCAGGTCAGCACGACGCTGTTTGGGTTGGGGAACCCCAATTAGCAATTGAAGAGAGATGGGCCCCAGGTTTGTATGAACTTGAGAATTTAGTTTTGGTTTCGAATCCTTGTTTAGTTGAAATTAGTGAAGGATTTAAGGTTTTGATGTATCATGGGGCAAGCATGCATGGTCTTGTTGAAGAGATACAAACACTAAGACTAAACTTTGGTCATAGCTCTCCTACTAGGATTACAAAGGAGATGTTGAAAAGAAGACACTTAGCTCCAATGCATGGACTCTGCGATTATATTCCTAATGATAAAAGAGACCCGATGGTTATCGATGTTGTGCCTGACTTGGTTGTAACTGGAGATTTGCATCGATCTGAAGCATCGGTTTACAATAAAATTTTGTTAATTTCTAGTTCGTGTTGGCAATCGATTACTCCTTTTGAAGAGAAAGTTGGGAATAAACCAGAACCTTGTAAGGTTCCGATTTTGAATTTGAAAACCCGGGAGATAAAGATTTTAGATTTTTCAGACGAAGAATCTTATAAAACATTTGAGACCAGGAAACAAAGCCTGTTAGAAAAAGAAAAATTACAGGGGAATAAAAATGAAAATAGGGATTGATATTGACGAGGTGTTGGTGGATTTTGTTGGAGGTTTTTTAGATTTTTTTAATGGGAAATATGGCGGTAGTTTAAAAAAAGAGGATTGTGGGCAGGAGGTAAGGTTTCATGAATTTTTGGGCATTTCAAAAGAAGCATCAATAGGATTGTTTAAGGAATTTGATAAACACCCTGGTTCAAAACTAGTAGAAGTTATTGAGGGGGCGAGGGAGGGGATAGAAGAACTTTCAAAGAATCACGAAATTATCTTGATAACTGCGAGACCAAAAGATATAGAAGGAAGTACAAGAGAATTGTTGGAATGTAATTTCCCTGGAGTTAAATTTAATATCTTGTTTTTAGGAATGTCTCATTCAACTGAAAAGAAATTAGCAAAAGCCAAGACATGTATTGATGAAAATGTCGATATAATGATAGATGACGATTCTGACAATGCAATGGATTGTGCTGGAAATGGGATAAGATGCTTCTTATTTGATAAGCCCTGGAATCGTAATGTTAAACATGAGAAGATTTCAAGAGTTCTTTCTTGGAAAGAAATAGTAGAAAAGATAAGAGAGATGGGGGACAAAAATGAGGAGTGATGTTTATTTCAAGAAGTTAGTAGAAGATGTTAAGAAAGAATATGTTGTGGCAAGTGAAGCAAGACAAAAAGGTTTGGACCCTATGGAAAATGTTGAAGTGCCTTTAGCAATGTCTCTTGCTGAAAAGACGGTTGGTTTGATTTCTACTGTCTATGCACAAATGACTGGTGAAGTTGGGGAAAAGATTTCAAATCGAATTTTAGCATTAGAAAAGGAATACGGTCAGTTAGATCCTGCTGTGAGTTTTAAGATTGCAGAAGAGGTTGCGAAAGAAAAGTTTTGCAAGTTTGAAAGTTTATTACAAGCAATAGACGCAGGTATTCGTGTTGGCTTTGCATATACTACCCTTGGTGTTGTCGCTTCACCGATTGAAGGGTATACAGGATTAAAACTGGGGAAAACAAAAAAAGGAGAAGATTATTTCATTGCATATTTCTCAGGACCAATTAGAAGTGCGGGCACAACTGCCTCGTGTATTGTTCTGATGATTATTGATTATTTAAGAGAATTATTTGGATTTGCAAAATATGACCCAACAGAGGAAGAAGTTAAAAGATATGTGACAGAAAATTATGATTATCACGAAAGGGTTACTAATTTGCAATATTTACCTACTGAGGAAGAGATTGAGTTTTTAGCAAGAAATTTGCCAATACAAATCGCAGGAGACCCGACGGAAAAGAGAGAAGTTTCTAATTACAAAGATTTGCAGAGGGTAGATACAAACTTTATTCGCGGGGGGATGTGTTTAATTTTTTCAGAAGGTTTGGCACAAAAAGCTGCAAAAGGTTTTAGATTGTATAATAGCTGTAAGGACAGAGGATTCGAAATGACTGGTTTTGATTTTCTTCCAGGATATTTAGAGATTCACAAAAAAAGGGAAAAGGGAAGCGAAGATACTGTCGCGACTTATATTAAAGACTTAGTTGCAGGGAGACCTGTTTATGGGCATCCCTCTCGTTCTGGAAGTTTTAGATTTAGATATGGGCGGTCTAGGGTGGCGGGGTTTTCTGCGACATCTATTCA
>CAZHMB010000044.1:0-3847 GCA_964533515.1 Candidatus Woesearchaeota archaeon
GCCCAATCAATCATCTCTTTTGTCACAGGATTTTCTGTTAAAGGCCCAACGCCTCCAGACCGGGCTTCAAATTTCTCTGAAAAATCTTTATTAATTATCTCACTAGCACAAGGACTTCTATCTATATTCCCAGAACAAATAAATAATAATTTAGTTTTCATATTCTATTCTTCAAAACCTCCCAACTTCCCCCCTTAGCAGAACCAAAACATTTTTATATCCTCTAATCTTTGAATAATTAACAAGGGGAACGTGACCTGACGAAAGCCATATTTTGTTATGGGAAGTAGGATAGACGGACACCATAACCCTATGTTACTTTCTAAGTCTTTCAATATTTAATAAATTATCTAAAACAAGACTCACTTTATATTCAGGAGTTCCTTTTACTAGCTGACTCTCTTTTTTTACTAAGACATTTTTACCATCAACAAAACCAACTAATCTGTTAAAAGCATTATACTGACGATCATCAACAGAAATAAATATAATACAATTATCATGCTTTTTCAGAAACTCAAGAATATCTACATAAACTTCCGCATTTTTATTCATACTTTTAATTCCAAATTTTAAGAAATACGATTTAAGATTATCTCGTTTAATTGTTTTATTTATGTTCTTCAAATAAAGTTTCCTCTTCCTAACTTCTCTATAATGTTTAAACCTAGTTATCTTCGGCAAAAGTTCTTTTATTTTGCAATCTTCAATAATTGAATATCCTATTAAATTTTCTGAAAAATCTATAAAAATATAATAATCAAATTTTTTCATTCTTCCCCCTTCCTCTTACTCAAACTCAATCTAAAACTCTTCTCAACCCCAACCATCCCCTTAACATCTTCATCAAGCTCAGGCTCACCAGAGTCATGCCCGCAGAGGGCACCTTTCAAAACTCCACTATTAACCTTCGCATAACTCAACATATTAAAATCCTCCCAAATACCTTTCTTCTTCAATAACTCAATAAACTTTTCTCTATCCTCGGGCATTATAACTTTATCAAATTCCTTCACACCACATTTCATATTACTTCCATAAACAACATCAACATCAAACTGCTTTGAATAAGCAATTAACTTTTCCTTAAATTCTTCATCTTGTTTTTTTAATTCAGAAAGTTTAGTTTTAACCTCAGAAAATTCATCAACCAATTTCAATCCTTCATCTTCTTTATATTTTTTAATCTCTTCAATCTTTTCTAATTCTGCCTCGTGCTTAAATGAAGGACACATTTCTTTATATCCACAATAATTACAAAGTGCAGTTTGTTTTCTAGGAAACTCTTTTGCAGATTCTATTTCTTTAATCTTTCCAATAACTTCGTCCTGCAATTTCTTCAACTGCTCATCTGTTCTTTCAGAAATCGCATCTTTATTAAAAGCCAACATATGCCAAATCAACTTCACACTTTTACAATCTTTAAATTTATCTTTAACCCAAATAGAATAAAGAGCAAGTTGTCTATCTGCATCAGCTTCTTCTTGGTCTTTCATCCGAGCATTTGTCTTATAATCACAAACAAAATAATTCCCCCCATCATCACAACCCAATTTATCAATCCGAACATGCCATTGATTTCCATCAGGCAAAGTCATCCTATCCATTGTCTCCAATCCCAAAATAGTCATCTCTTCAAACGGCTTCATCCTTTCATAATAATCTGAAATAAATTTCTCCCCCATCTTCCTATAATTATCTGCCCCAACATTTTCCTTCTCAGCCTTAACAATCAAAATATCCTTAGAATAATTCTTCACCCACAAATCTCTATATTTTTTTATAATACTCGCCTTCGCAACCCTTTTCTTAAACTTCTTCAACTTATACAAATACTCCAAAGCCTCATGAACCATACTTCCCATAAACGCCTCAATTGTCGTAGGGCTCTCTGGCTTTATTCTATCAATATATCTCAGCTTATACTGATAAGGACAATTTTCAAAACACGAAACCCGAGAATGTGAATAGGTTGCCATAGAAAAACCAATTATCTCGTATTTAAAGAATTATCTATCCCTCAAACTTCCAAAAATTTCCCCAAGCAAAGTCACCATTAAATCCATATTTTTATTTAATCTATCTAACTGAAAATTCTGCTTTTCAATCAATCTCTCAAATTTATCTTCAAGATCCCAACATTTTCATAATTAAAACTTTCTTCTTTATCTCCACAAACATCACAAATTTCCCCCGAGACTATTAATTTATGATCATCCTCAGAGGAAAACTTAATATCCAAATCCTTACATTCTAAAAAATCGCTTATTTTCTCAAGCAACAATGTCTTACCAGAACCATTATTCCCAATTGCTTTTAACTCAATATTTGTTTCCATATAAACCAAAACCCTAATATTTATTTAAGATTATATGACTACTCCGAGATTAACAAAACCCACAACCTTATAAACCCTCATTTCGTTTTTTTATCATTATATATTGACTAAGTCTTGAGTTAAGTCTCAAAGGCTTACTAACTCAAGAATTTTAATTCTTGCAAATATTAAATAAGAAAATGGAAACATTCAAAGAACTAGGGTTATCACAATCCTTTTTACAAACAATAGCGAAACTTGGTTTTACAAAACCATCAGAAATTCAAGCAAAGACAATCCCACACGTCCTCGCTGGAAAAGATGTAATCGGTGGTTCAGCAACAGGTTCAGGAAAAACACTAGCCTTCGCATCAAGCATGGTAGAAAATCTTGAAAAAAACAAAAACGTCCAAGCATTAATTCTAACACCAACTCGAGAACTAGCAGAACAAGTTGCAGACTCAATTAGAATATTCTCCAAACACAAAGAACTAGAAGTACTTCCAATTTACGGCGGAGTCAACATTGAAAACCAAATAAGAAAAATAAGAAAAACAGACATAATCGTAGGAACACCTGGAAGAATTCTAGACCACATGAGAAGATTCACATTAAATCTAAAAGATGTTAAATTCCTAGTCCTAGACGAAGTCGACAGAATGTTTGACATGGGTTTCCACAAAGACGTTGAAATGATTTTAAACGAATGCCCAAAACAAAGACAAACAATGCTCTTCTCTGCAACAATATCTCCAGACATGGACCACCTTGCAAAAAAATACACTCAAAAACCAGAAGAAGTAACAGTAAAATCCCACATCGACCCTTCAAAACTAAAACAAGTTTTCTACGACGTCCCAGACGGTTTAAAATTCTCATTATTTGTTCATTTACTAAAACAAGAAAAAGGTAAACTAGTCATGGCATTTTGCGGAACAAGACGTAACGTAGATTTCGTTGTAAACAATTTAAACAACCTAGGAATCAGAGCAGGAGCAATCCACGGTGGAATGGACCAAAACAAAAGAATCAGAGTATTAAAAGAATTCAATTCAAAAGAAGGAGTCGACGTTTTAGTTTGCACCGACGTCGCAGCACGAGGACTAGACATCAAAGGCGTAAGCCATGTATACAACTACGACCTCCCAAAAACAAGCTCAGACTACATTCACCGAATCGGGCGAACAGCAAGAGCAGGAAAAGAAGGAATCGCAATCAATATTTTATGTAGTAGAGACTACGAAAACTTCAGCGCAATCCAAAGAGACGACAAACTAAAAATAGAAGAAATGCCTTTACCAAAAATAGAAAGAGTTCACATAATCATAGAAGAAAGAAGAAGCTTTGGAAGAGGAAATAGTCGAGGTTCAAGTGGTGGAAGAAGTTTTGGAGGAAGACAAAGTTCTGGAAGCAGAGATTCATCAAGAAGAAGTTTTGGAAATAGAGATTCATCTCGAGGAAGAAGTTCAAATGGCTCAGCCAGACGAACACCAAGAAACAGAGAAAACTTTTCAGAAGCAAGAACACGTG
>CAZHMB010000045.1:0-3763 GCA_964533515.1 Candidatus Woesearchaeota archaeon
AATTTCCTTTTTGGAGAAATTTAAAAGAAGCTTTTAAGGAGAGTAGTTTTTGAAATCTTAATTTTTTTGTTATTTCTCAGAATCGTCTTGCATTTCTTCTTCGTTATCGTCTTCGTAAGAATCTTCTTTTTTTGTTTCTTCTTCTTCGGGCATTTTAAGGTGTTAGTCTATCACGATCTCTTGGGAACATGCAAGCTTCTCGGATATTTTTCTCCCCCACTATTAATTGAGTTAATCTTTCAAGTCCGATTGACCAACCTGCGTGAGGTGGTGCTCCGAATCTGAAGCTGTCGATATATGCCTTGAAATTTTTTGGGTTTAGTTTATGCGCTTTTAGTCTTTCAATAATTAAATCAGGTAAATGTATTCTTTGACCCCCCGAGGAAATTTCCATTCCCTTGTAGATTGCGTCAAAACCTCCAGAGAGATTTTTACCTTTTGGCATGATGTAGAAAGGTTTTCCTGAAAGTGGCCAATCATGGACAAAGACGATTGTATCCGGAAATAATTCATCTAGCTTTTTTTCAGCTTCTCCGCTTAGGTCATCTTTTCCCATTTTAACTTTCTCTTTCTTCATGAGTTTTGCAACTTCTTCAAATGTGAGAAATTTTGTTTTTGGAATTTTTAATTTTATATTTAATAATTCAAGTTCGGGACTGTTTTTTTCAATTATTTTTTTTGCTATATACTGAACCGCTTCTCCCAGAGATTCCATTACAACGAACTCATCCGCAAAAGCAACTTCAATATCCATTTGTCTCGCTTCGTTTAGATGTCTTACGGTATTGTGTTTCTCAGCTCTCCAGACAGGAGTTATCAGGAATGTTTTTTCCATTGAACATGCAACCATTTGTTTGTATAACTGTGGGCTTTGTGCTAGGTATGCCGATTTTTCAAAATATTTTGCGGGAAAAAGTTCTGTTCCACCTTCGGACGCTGAGGAAATAATACATGGGGGTTGCATTTCTACAAATTCTTTGTTATAGAAAAATTCTCTGAAAGAATTTGTTATTTCTGTTTGTATTTTGAAGATTGCTTGGGTTTTTTTCCTATGAAAATCTAAGAATCTGTAGTCAAGACGTTTTGGCAACTCTGTTTTTGAAAAATCTGCCACATCTATTGGAAGATCTTCAGAAGAATTTAAAATTTTCAGTTCTTTTGGGATAAGTTCTTTTCCTCCAGGGGCTTGATTTGAATCTTTTATTTCTCCGCTAACATAAATCACAGATTCTCTGGATATTTTGTCAAGTTTTGCGAACATCTCTTTTGAGGTTTTACTTTCTGGGGCTGTTACTTGAATTTCCCCACTTAGATCTCTGAGTACCAAGAATTTTATTTTTCCGAGGGCTCTTGTGTTGTAAACCCAGCCAGCAATTTCTGCATCCTTCAAGTTTTTTTCAAAGATTTCTTTTATTGGAACCCTTTTCTTTGTTAATTCTTGTAAATCTATGTCTTCCATGGATTATCTTTTGCATCAGAATTTATAAAGATGTTGGTTTATTTCTTTTTCTTAGATCTCTTTCTTTTCAGACTTGCTTTTATTCCTGCTCGAATGTGTTTCTTGCTTTCCTTAAGCACTTCTTTTTCTTTTTTCTTTAAGTGGTATTCTATTTGGCTTGTTCTATTGCTGATATGTCTTTTGAAAAGATTTGAGCCTATCATTGAGATTAAGTAGAATGCTAGGGCTATCCCGAAGAACGAGAAGAATATTGTGAATATTTTTCCGATGTCTGTTTGAGGGGCGAAATCCCCGTAGCCGATTGTTGTGATTGTTATAACGGTGAAATAAATTGAGTCGATCCTTGACCAGCCCTCTATATTCTGGTAAATATATCCCCCTGAGACAATTAATGCTCCGAATAAAAGTATTGTTACAAATACATGCCAATGGATTTTCATTTTTTCACCTCTTCTATTTAATAAGAAATTTGAATATTTAAAGTTTGGGATTAATTCAGAACTTTCCCGATAAGTTCCATAGCGGTTTTCCCGTCGATTTTTCCTTTGAATTCTTTCATTACAAGGCCCATGTAAGCATTTTGAGAAAGTCCAGGTTTTGATTTTATTATTTTTCTTATTTGTTCTTCTGTTTCATTTGTGTCGAGAGATTCGAATTTTAAAGATTCTTTAAATGGAATTCCGGATGCAATTCTTTTCAAAACTTCTTGAATTTGGTTTTCTTGGATTTTTTCTTTTTTGTATGATTCAAAAATTTCTGCTATTGTATCTTTGTTCAACAAAAGTTTTATTTCTGATTTTTGAATGTTATTGTGTTTTGCAATTTCTTTTGGCCAGACGATTAATGTTTTAACAATCAAATCTGCTTGCGAAACAATCGAATAAAGTTCCTTGTATTCTTCGAGCCTATCTTCCTTTAGAAGAATTTTAATAAATTCTTGGCTTAGCCCTTGTTGTTTAAGTTCTTCTGAAATATCTGCGGTTAATTTTGGAAGGGTTTTCTTTGTATCGTTAATCATTTGTCTTGAGATTTTTAATAACGGAAGATCTGTTTCGGGGTACATTCTTGAACTTCCAGGGAGCGGACGCATGTATTCTGTATTTGCATCTGGGAGGACATTTCTAACTTCGTTTTCAACTTCTTTTCCTGAAGCAATTAATTTTTTTTGTCTAAGGACTTCATTTTCAGCAGCCTTTTCGAATATTTTCATGTCTTGCATCCCTTTTATTTCAATTCTCTTTCCGTTTTCTATTGAAAGGTTTAAATCTTGTCTAATTGTGCCTATCCCCCTACGAACTTTGCAACTTCTTAAAATCTCTCCGATTTTCAATGCTGTTTCTTTTGCGTGTTCAGGAGATTTCAAATCTGGGGCGGTTACAACCTCAACTAAAGGGATTCCTAACCTATCCAACCTGTAGGTTTCGTGATCTTTTTCTCTTTCAATTATTCTTGCAGCATCTTCTTCTAAATAGATGTAACTTATTTCTACTTTTCCTTGGCTTGTTTCTAGAAATCCGTCCCTGGCGATAAGAACTGTTCTTTGGAAACCAGAAGTATTTGAACCGTCGATTACGGTTTTTCTCATTATTTGAACTGTTGGTTGGATTTTGCAGTTTAGATGAAGAGCTATTTGGATTGCTGTTTCAAGTGCAGCAGGATTTATTTCTTTTGGCGGTTCTTCGTCAAGTTCAATTAAACAAGTTGTGTCGTTGTAACCTTGGTAGAAGAATTTTTTCTTCAGTGAAGCTTGGTATAAAGCTGCGACGTCGACTTCTCCGGATTCTCCAGGGACAGCGTGCAGTTTTCTCTCAACTACAAAATCTGGTTCGTCGGTTCTTAAAACACTTGGACAACGACAAAAAAGTTTTCCAGTGTCGAGTTGCTGATGAATTTCTAGACCGGCTTTGAATTTTAATTTTTTGTAATCTATCTCTTCTGACATGTTTCAAAGAAGGGGAAAGGGTTTATTAAATTAATGATGGAAAAGATTTGGATGAGTCTCTAACTAGTTTGTTCAAATTCTCTCCCCCTTGCTTACTTTAAATCTGAAGTTCAATCTTCCTGCGAGGGATTCAAGCCTCTGCTCAACCTCTGCCCCGCCGATATCTCCCGAGAGGTTCATTAAGATTTTACGGGATCTTGGTTTTGAAACGTGTATTTGTTTAACTCTTCCATCGCTTCCTCTTAAGCCTCTTTTGACGGAGACTGCGACTGCAGGAGATTTAACCCCTGTTAATTCTATGTCATAGCACCTTTTCCCCTTTAATTCTTTCTCAAGTTTTTCTGTAGAAGAAAGAACTTTTG
>CAZHMB010000046.1:0-3755 GCA_964533515.1 Candidatus Woesearchaeota archaeon
GGGTGAGCGAAGCGAAAGTCTGCAAGACGTCCCGAGGATTTTTCCGAAGGAAAAACCGCAGAGTAAATATTAGTGGCCGTTACTTCGATAAAGTACATAGATAAGCAATATTGATTTTTGTTATGTCGTCTATCTTTAAATTTGCCCTATAAAAAATATCTTCTAATTGTTCTTTAGAAAATTGTTCGGAAATGTTGTCGCCCAAACTTTCATCAAAAACAACTTTTCCATTTTCTATACTATTTATTTTAACTCCTGTTGCCTCATAGAGTTTCATTCTTTCTTCTAAAGCATCTTCGGAAAATACGCTGATGATAATTTTTCCAGAGTTTTTTAAAACTCTCTTCATTTCCTCAAGAATGATAAACTTGTTATCAGAAAAATTCGCAAAGGTTGTCAAACAAACAACAAAATCAAATTCTTCATTTCGAAATAATAATTTTGTTGCATCTTCTTTGAGAATTTTGATTGTAGGATAACTGGAAAAATTATTTTTTGCATCAGCGATTGCTTTATCATCGTGGTCTATTCCAGTAATATTTTTTGTTACTGGCAAAATGTCGAAGATGCTTCTACCATCGCCACAGCCAACTTCAAGAACTTTGGCATCAGGAGTTATTATTTTCTGGAGATATTTTTTCTCTTCTTCAAACCATTTATGATAAGACTTGGGCAAATTTTTCAAAACAAATTCCCAATAATCCATATTTGTTTTCATAGACATAACAAAAGATTAAGTAAATATAAAGATTGTGATAATGAGGTCACTAATATTTATTTCATATAACATCGGGCTTAAGGGAAGTTAATTTATCCCGCGAGTTTACGAGCTGGCTGAGAAATTAATTTGGGAGAGCGAAGTGCAACGAGCGAACTCTTTATCCCCTGTTCAACGACCCGAGCCATAGGCGAGAGTGCAACGTGGCTTGAGTTTCTAATTCTTCGTTATTGTATTTCTAAAATCTCTCTTAGTTCAGGTAGGCTTTTAGCCATCCTATTTTATTTGAGGTGCGCGCCCTTTTTGCTTCTTTTTTTCTAAAAAAGAAAATATAAATAATCTTTTTTGGGTTAATCTTTTTTGCGAAGTTTCGTATAATGCTGTCTGAGTCTTTTTTTGGCAAAATTAAACATTTCTTCATTGTGGATATCCATTTTATTCCAATTATAAATTTGATGTGCTTCTCTCATCCAAAAAAGAGGAGATAATTTTTCTAATAGATTTGCATCATTCCATAACCTAGATATTCTCTCTTGCCCCATCATAATATCAAGAGTATCATGGTAATTTCCACGTAAATCTTTTTTAATGTAATCTTCAGCAGTCTCATACATGCCCTCCGAGCCCGTAATGCGCGCTGAGGGTGTTATGCCCCAACTTGCAGCACCCATTGCAGCGCTTGAACAAACCCATTTTGCATCTTGTAACCTAATTCTGGTAGACCAATCAGCAACAGCTTTTCCTGAGGCGGTGATAATGTCACCATCATAGACTTCTCTAATTGTTTCCTCAAAAAGTCTGGCTTGGCTTAAAACTTTTCCTGTTAGTAAATTTTTCATTCCCTCTCTTTGTGGATAGCTACCGTAAATTCCGCCGTGCCTATATGAATCTTTAGAAATACAAAGGCTTCTATAAAACTTCTCAGCTAATTCAGCCCCTTCTCTTTCAACTTGTTCTTGTGTTTCATTTACCATCTTGTTCGATAACTCCAATTTTATATGCAAAACTTCCCAATCTCTCTCCAACAGAATAGACTGCAGAATGAAGTTTATCTGTAATTGTAGGTCTAGGATTTAATTTAGCCCTCTTGTAATTTTCCCATTGTTTATAACTTAATTCTCTTGCAGGTCTTCCTCTTCGTCTAAGGACATCGTCTTCTCTTTCTGAATTTCCTCCCAACAGTAAAAATAATCGTGTTACTTGATCTAATTTTTGGTGGAATAATTCGTCTCTCATTTCTCCATAAAGCTCTTCAGCTTCTCTTATCTTTTTCTTGTCTTCACCAGAAGGAAAACGCCCTCCCAGTTCTTTCCACCATTTAATTATTTTTCCTGAAACTTCTAATGCTTGTCCTTGAGTAAGATTTCTGTTTAATCCATTTCTCTCCCGATTATAACGGTCCGAATAACACCCCTTTGGAAGAGGCACTGGAACCGGAACGGTTTCATAAGGAATATCTCTTTTAGAATATCCATTTGTCAATAACTTTTGCAACATTGGAATTTCATCGTAGTTTTCAATGTTGATACTAGAGTCATGTCTTTCTTCCGCATAATTTCCATTTAAACATCTAATCCGATTATGGGTATCTGTTACTTTAGGATATAACAACCCTCCTTTGATTCCTCTTCCAGAAATAGGATAGGGGCGTGTTGGATCTCCCCAGAGATGATTATAATTTCTTAGAATTGTATCTATTCCCCTTGGCCATCCTATCTCAGATTTCTCTCTAAGTATCTCTCTAACATTTTTTGATTCTTCTCTTTCAACTTGTTCTTGTGTTTTGTTTGTCATTTTCTTGAATTTTGGTTCATTTATTCATTACTATTAAGTAGTTCGGCACCATATATTAATCTTTTTATCTAAATGTGTGGCATAACGCAAGATATATAAAGTATTGTTGCCCTTTATATTAAAATGAAGGACATAGTTAAATTAGATTTGAAAGATAGAAAGATTTTAGCTGAATTGGATAGCAATGCAAGGCAAAGCAATTCAGAAATTGCGAAGAAAGTTGGTTTAAATAAAAATACTGTTAATTACAAAATAAAAAGAATGACTGAAGAAGGGGTTATTGAGGGATATTATTCGGTTATTGATAGTTCAAGATTAGGCTATTTTAGTATGCGAGTTTATCTTAAATTCTTTAGAAGTTCGAAAAATGACGAAGAAGAAATGATTAAATGGCTTATGGAAAATAAACTTGTTGGAGTTGTGGGGAAATTTGAGACTAATTACGATTTAGTTTTTATGGCTTGGGTAAAAAATATTTATCAATTTAGAACCCTTTGGTTAGAATTTAAGAAAAGATTTAGAAAGCATTTTTGGAAAGAAAAAGTACATATATTTTCAAGAGTTTTACACTTTAAAAGAAAATATATTTTAAATTCAAATAAAGAAAATTTTGATAAGGTTGAAATTATTGGTGGTGGGGAAACAGAAAGATTTGATGAATTAGACATTAAGATTCTTAATATTCTTGCAAAGAATGCAAGAATTCCTTTAATTGAAATTTCAGATAAAATAAAAAATCCAGTTAGAACTATTGCCTTTCGGATTAAGGAATTAGAGAAAAAACAAATAATTCAAGGATATAGAGTAAATTTAAATTTAGAAAAAATAGGTTATGAGTATTATAAGTTAAATTTTATTTTAGATGATTGTTCTAAAAGTCAAGAATTAGAAAGTTTTTGTAAAGGAAATGAAAGAATAATCTTTATTGATGAAACACTTGATGAATTAGATTTTGAGATTGATGTGGAAGTTAAGAATAAAAAAGAATTAGTTGATTTGATTGAGAAAATCAAAGAGAAATTTCCAGTAAGAGATTTGGAAATTTTAACTTTTGAAAAATATTTGAAATTAGAGAGTATTCCGCAGATGTAGTTTTAGGGCGGTGGAAAAAAGATTATTTCTAAATAAATCTGACACGAAGTTTCACAAATTGTCCGAAGAGCAGGCGCACACCTCGTAACTGGAGCAGGTGGTCGGGGGATGGCTGAGAGAGATTTTAGCTATTTTTATTTTACTTGAGATT
>CAZHMB010000047.1:0-3256 GCA_964533515.1 Candidatus Woesearchaeota archaeon
GACGACGCTCAAGATAAAATAAACAAAAATGTTTTCAAATTAATAAAAAACAACGATTTGATTTTCACACATTGTCATTCGACAAACGTCATCAACGCACTTATCTATGCAAAAAAGAAAGGAAAAAAGTTCCAGGTTTACAATACCGAGACACGCCCACTCTTCCAAGGTCATAAAACCGCAAAGGAATTGAAAAGAGCGAAAATAAAAGTCACAATGTTTGCTGATTCTGCGGTTGGCGTTGCACTCTCAAAAGAACAAGGAACAAAAAAGGTTTCCAAAGTGTTTCTCGGCTCCGATGCAATAACAAAAGACGGCGTCATAAACAAAATTGGAAGCGAAACAATAGCAATACTCGCAAAGAACAATAAAATCCCGGTTTACATCGTCGCCGATTCCTGGAAATTCTCAAAAACAAAAGTCCCGCTAGAACAAAGAAAACTAAACGAAATTTGGGACAAAGCTCCAAAGGGAATAAAGATCAAAAACCCTGCATTTGAATTCGTAAACAAAAAATACATCACAGGAATTGTGAGTGAGTTGGGGAGTTTGAGTTTTGGTGATTTCTTGCGGAAAGTATAGGGGGATATAAATCTTTAAATAGAGTATATTTATGGATTTTATATGGAAAGTTTAGCTAAAAGATTAAAAGATATGGGATATTGTCCTTCTAGAGATGAAAGAGTTGAGAGAAAAGAAATTCCGAGAGTGATATCGGAAATAATGGGCTCTAGAAAACAATTTATTGTCCTCCCCTATAGTGTGTGGGCAGAAGATTCATCAGTGCGCAAAGATATTTATAAGATTTTAGTTAAAAGTATTGATTAACTTTAGTTTCCAAATGTTTCTTGAGAGGTTTGAGAGGAAGAAATAAAGATCAACAATCACTCTTTGTATAACCAGCATCTATAGCTTCCTCATCACCTGCAAAGCAGATTATATTTTCTGGAAGAATTCTTTGAGCATAATGACATTCACATTCATAATATTTATCACTATTTATGCTTCCGACATAAATATCTCCAGAAGAACATCCTAATTCCGTGCAAGATGTAGATTCTTGTTCTTCTCCATCAATATCAGATTCAGTGGATTGAAAGTTATATACAACAACCCCAATAACAATAGTCAAAATAACTACTAATACAACAAGAATTATAATTAATTTTTTCATTTCTTTTTAACCTCCTTCTAACTTTTTCATATTGTTTTTTTCAGGAGGGCTAGAATTATTTTAAGAGCCTTCCAAACTCTTTTTTATCATAAAATTTTTATTAAAATAGAATTTATTAGCCTTATGTAGTAAAGATTATTCACCGTTCTCTTCAACATCTTTCTTCCCATCACCACTCTTTTCCTGTGTCTGAGCTTCCCTCATAACACTCTCCAACTTCTTTCAATCTTTTCGTTATCTCTTCGTCCTCTGCACTAGGCTTCGGGTCTCCGCTAGGATGATTATGAACTAAGATTATTTTACTTGCAGAATTTTTAATGGCTGGTTTGAAAACTTCTCTTGGATGAATAATTGAAGCATCTAAAATTCCTTTGCTGATTAGTTGTTCTCCAATAATTATATTCTGAGTATTCAACATCAAAATATAGAAATGCTCTTCCTTCTTATCCTTCAATCTTTCATGAAATAAATTAAAAACATCTTCTGCACAATTTATTTTTTTAATCGGATTCTTAGACTGATTAATACGCTTCTGAAGTTCTGCTATTGTTAAAATCTCCATCGCCTTGCTTGGCCCGATTCCTTTTATTTCTTGAAGTTCTTTCAAAGAGCAATCAAATAATTTATCCAACCCATATTCCGCAATCAACCTGTTAGACATCTCAATAACATTCTCCCCAGTCGTTCCAGTCCTCAAAAATATCGCAAACAACTCAGCATCACTCAAAACCTCTGGCCCGTGTTTAAGAAACCTCTCCCTTGGACGATTCTGTTCAGGCATCTCTTTTATTTTCATCTCAATACCCAAATCGTCTCTCATAAGTTTTATGATCCATCCATTCGAGAATGATTGTTAGAATTATTATTTCACCACCTTCTATTGAATAGATTAATCGCCATGCCCCTGGCAAATCATATTTCCAAACATTATGAATCTTAAACTTTTTTATGTAATCTTTCGGAATTTTCTTTTTAGATATTTGAATTCCACAAAAAGGGTTAGCTTTGATATCTTCAAACGCTCTTTCTAAGAATTTTTTAAGATTTGAATTGTTTAATTTTTCGAAAGCCTCTTTCACTTTTTCATTTGTAAATTGAATCTCTCCTGGCTTCATCTTTTAGACTTCCAAATCAAGTGTGCTTTTTTTAATCTTTCTTGAGCTTCTTTTGGATAAAATATCCAACCAATTTTTCCCTCTGCATCTACAGAAATTTTTCCAGATATAAGCAGATAATCTACTACTATGCTGAATGTTTGATACATCATTTTTTTTGGAAGGTTCTCCCATAATTTTTTTTTCTTGTATTCTCCATCGTTTTCTTTTATGAATTCCTCTATCTTTAGGACCGTGTCCAGTCGAGGGTATCTTGCTGACGGCTTCTTTTCCATTTTCAATTCCACCATCCCAATCTACCCAACACACCTCTTTTCATGGTTATATCAGTTGATATACCTTTATAAATTTTATGTTTTGTAAAATCTTCCCTCAAAAACCTCAAAAATTATAAATACTCCTAGCAATTTATTTCTCTATGAAAACCCCACCAACCAAAGACCAAGTCCAAATAAAAGATACAGCAGAAAAGAACAACGACGAATTCAGAGAATCAAAAAAAGAAACATACCTACGAATCAAACGAGAAAAGAAATTCTGGTGGAGAGTTTGGTATAATTTGAGGAGAATCTTTAAATGAAAATTGACTTGTGTGAATTGTGTGGTGGAAGATGAATAGAAAAGAAATATTGAATTGGTATGATCTTGAATTCAACAAAATAAGCAAAGAGATTGAATCTAAAGAGAATATTTCCTATTTTGACTTTTTGAGAATAAGAAATTTTAAGCTACAAAATTCAAGTAGAGAAAGCGAACAAAAAGTAATACAGATCACCAGAGAATCATTTAATTTGGCAGAAAACGATAAAATAGAAGAAGCAATTTCTAAACTTTTAGAATTGCAGGGTGTAGCAATCCCAATAGCTTCAACTATTTTAGCTATGAAATATCCTACAAAGTATTGCATTATTGATAGGATTGTAATAGGAAGCTTAGGAAAAAAAGAATGGTTAAAGAAATATCTCAC
>CAZHMB010000048.1:0-3159 GCA_964533515.1 Candidatus Woesearchaeota archaeon
GACTTTTACAATTAGGAAGTTTACAAAAACGCCATGGACGCCTCCACAACTTTTAAAATTTGAAACTTTGAGTCCAGAAATGTTAGCCTACCTGTGGTTGTTAGTCGAACACAAAATGAATATTTTAGTTACGGGAGGAACCAGTTCAGGAAAGACCACCCTCTTGAATGCTATTGCTTTTTTCATCCCTGCTGAAGCGAGAGTTGTTTCAATTGAAGATACTCGTGAGTTGAACTTGCCAAGAGAAAACTGGTTGCCGAGTGTTGTAAGGGGAGCAACAGGTTTGGAGAAGGGAGATGAAATTGATTTATTCACCTTGTTAAGAAGTTCATTCAGACAAAATCCAGATTATGTAATAGTGGGTGAAGTTCGTGGTAAAGAGGCTTTTGTTTTGTTTCAGGGAATGGCCTCTGGACATTCTTCAATATCAACTATGCACGCGGATTCTGTTAACACGGTTATAAAAAGATTAGAAACCCCTCCGATTGAACTCTCTCCGAGTTTGCTTAACACCTTAGATTGTGTTTGTATTATGACCCACGCGATTGTGAATAAAAATGAAACGCGTAAATTAAGGGAAATTGTTGAAATAGTAAATGTAAACGACGATGGGACCGCCATAACAAATACTCCTTTCATATGGAATCCCCAAGATAATATTTTCTATTTTAAGAAAGAATCAAAAATACTTGAAAAAATCTCTGGGAGATACGGTCTTGATCTCCAGGAATTAATGAATGAGTTTCAGAAGAGAGTTCAGATACTTTACAAAATGCAATTACAAAAGATCAATAAATTTCATGAGGTGCAGGATATAATTCATGAATATTATAAACGTCCTGATGTAATAGCTAAGAAGTTTGGTGTTGGAATTCCCAAAAAACAGAATTTTCAACAAGGATCTCAGCAAAATTCTAAACAAGGGCCCTCACAGAATTCCCAACCAAGGAATTATTGAATTTCTTTATTAACTATCTTCAAACATTTCTTTTGGTTTTGCCAAGTTAACATCTTTGATGCAGGTCTGAAAGTTACCCATTTTCCAGAAGAATGCTCTTTCTTGTCAAATTTCAATTTTTTTGAAAAAGGGACTTCAACTGAAAAAAGAGTGTAAGTTTGTCCAGCATATTCTGATCGGTCTTTTAGTTTTAGTTTGTATAGATATCTCCCAGAAACTTTATATTTTTTCAAAGTTTTTTTAAGAGGCTTTAACCCGGTCTCTTCTTCTACTTCTCTCAATGCTGTTTTCTTTTTGTTAAAAATCTCAAAATTTTCAACTTTTCCTTTTGGAAATTCCCAACCTTTCCAATGAAGTTTTCTTTTTAGAAGGAGATATTTTACTCCTTCGGGATTTTTTGAATAAGCGACGCAGAAAACTGCTTTTCGGAATTTTTTGGGGCCCATTCTCACTCTCCCCACTTTTCTAACGCCTGTTTCAATTCTGGGTGGTCTCTGGCATATTGTTTTAAAGTTTTCTTTTCTAAAGTGGCATCAACAGCTTGTCGCATTGCTCTTGCGCCATATAAAGTTCCATGAGGATGTCCATGAATTCCTCCTCCTGCTTGAATAACAACATCCTTGCCCATTGCTTTCATAATATGGGCAACAGTCCCCGGATAAACTCCTCCTGATGCTACTCCGAAAACTTTTTTCATCCCGTACCAATTTTGTTTTAGATTTTCTTTTGTTCTTTCTGTAAAATCGCTTTCCATTTCATCCTCGATATGTAAAACTTCATCTTTTGGACCTTGCATTTTTCCATAAACTGCGCCGATGTGCAAGGTATCAACCCCGACCATTCTCGCAAGTTGCGCGATTACTTCCATTGACATTCCAAAACCAATCACATCATTTTCCATTCTGTCGAACATTGCGTGTCCTGCTCGATGCGCATGTATTGGAAGTTTTGTTATTTTTCTTGCCCATTGCAAAGCAGACCAGCCTAACGTTAAAATATCCAACATGATATAATTTCCCCCGTTGTGCTCTACGAACTTTATTCTCTTTAGCATTTCATCTGCAGGTGCTGTGCAATTAATAAGATAAACTTTCTTCTCCCCGGTTATCTCTTCTGCCTCTTTACATTTTTTTATTGTTTTCATAAATCTTTCTTTGAATCTATTGAAATTTTGGCTTGTTAAATTTTCATCGTCTTTGACTATGTCGCAACCTCCGAGCCAAGCATCATAAGCCACTATGGCATGTTCATCACTGTTGAGACCTACTTTTGGTTTTACAATTGTTCCTACTAAAGGCCTAGACCTAACTCCCAGATATTTTCTAATTCCTTTGATTCCAAATTGAGGGCCTAAGAAAGAATGTAGTAATATTTTTGGAAGGGTTACATCTTCCCAGAAAAGACCTTTTACAGAAGACATTCCGTAGATGTTTCCCCCAACACTTGAAAGAACGCCTGGAAGATTTCCTAATTCGAATAGTTCAATTGGATAAGCAATTCTAATTCTCTTTTCATCTTTATCTATAAAAAAAACTTTTGGGCTTAATGTTTTTCCTATTCTTGGATTCATTGTTTGGATATCTGTCCATGTTCCAACGCTTGATTCTCCTGCGATTATGCTTCCAATTTCTTCAAGAGAATATCCTCTTGCTGGTTGAACTTTGAATTGACAAACTAAATCTGTAGATTTTGGCTTGTAGCCTAATTGCAGAAAACTTTCATACTTGTATGATTTTTTATTCATCTTCACCTCTAAAGAGATAAAAAGAAATAGACTTTATAAAATCTTTGGGAGAGTTGTCATCAGCTTCCAAATTTTAACTAAACTTAAGAATATCTAAGCTCTTTTTATAGTATGGGCTATTACTGAGATGATAAATAATATTACAAATATTATTACCAACCATTTTGCGATTGTAAATGCTAATCCTGAGAGAAATCCAAATCCAAAGATCCCAGCAAGTATTGCTATTACTAAAAATATTAAAGCCCAAACCAACCAGCTTGCTACCCCTTTTTTATTCATCTTATTTGACATTTCCATTTTAATCTTAGTTAATACAATCATCTCAAGTATATAAACTATGGGGAATAAGATAAATTTGCTTTCTGGGAGGGTTATTTGAAGTTGCTGGAACCTTCGTTCAAAATTTCAGAGAGAATATACAATTTCGCTTTGCTCAATTGTATATACGCCCCCA
>CAZHMB010000049.1:0-3157 GCA_964533515.1 Candidatus Woesearchaeota archaeon
AGAAGTCAATCAAGATTTAGAGTAGAATATGATGCTAGTGAATGTGGAACTTTTACAAATCAAACTTCTTGGGATTATAGAAATGTAAGTGATGCTACTTGTGATGAACCAACAGAATGTTGCACTGATGGGGATTGCCCTGAGGATGGTTACTCTGATAACTATTGTTATAATGAAGACCTATATAAAAATTTTAATGATTGGAGATGCGATTCTGGAACTTGTAGGGTTTCAGTTCAGAGAATATTAGTTGAGACCTGTGAGTATGGTTGTGCAGGGAGTGTTTGTAACGATGAAAATGAATCAGAAGAATTTATAGTTTGGATAACAAACCCATTAGAAGGAGAGGTATTTACTAGTTTAAATGTAGATTTACAAGTTTCAGCAAATCAAGAAGTGGATCTATGGAAATACAATGTAAACAACAATGGAAATATCACAATCATTTCACTTGGGGGTTTTACATTTTCTAGAATATTAAATCAGGGAGATGGTTTAGTAGAAGGAGATAATTTGATAGTTGTTTACGGAATAAACGGAAACGGAACTGCTTCGGACCAAGTGATGTTTTCTATAGATACTTCTAACGATGATCCAGATGATCCAGATGATGACGACCACCACAATAATGGCCACAGGACAATTGTTTTAGGAAACGAAACGGAACAATTTGTTTACAGGGAAATTGATCTCGGCGGAAATTTGACAAGTATTGAATTGGGCCAATTGGTAAAAGGTGGGGCTAAGGGAGATTTTGATTGGTTGAGTTTCCTTTGGTGGGCTATTTTAATAATTTTAGTAGTACTTATTATTCTTGTTTTGATATTGATATTCCGGAAATAAATTTATAAAGTTTGGACTCATTAAATAAAAATGGTAAATTCAGATAAAATAAGAAATGGGGATCTGGATTTATGAAAACTAAAAATGAATTATGCAGGGGAACTTATACTGCCATTGTAACACCTTTTACACTAGAAGAGGATGTCGATTGGAAAAGTCTGGAAGGCCTAATTGAATTTAATATTGCAAATAAGATAACAGGTATTGTTCCTTGCGGAACTACTGGCGAAAGTCCGACATTGGACTATGAGGAACATGATGAAGTTATTAGATATGCTGTTGAGGTTGTTGCTGGAAGAGTCCCTGTTATTGCTGGCACAGGTTCAAATGGTACTAGAGAAGCGATTAAATGCTCTCGAAAAGCTGAGGAATCTGGGGCAGATGCTTTGCTCCTTGTAAACCCATATTATAATAAACCAACTCAAGAAGGTTTGTTTAGACATTTTGGGGCAATTGCTAACCAAGTGGGTATTCCAATAGTGCTATACAATATAAAGGGAAGGACAGGAGTTAATTTGGAGACAGACACTCTTCTGAGACTTATAGAAAATCACAAAAACATAGTTGCTGTAAAAGAAGCATCGGGAGACCTTGGCCAAATAAGAGACGTAATAAAAAGAACGCCTGAAGATTTTTATGTTTTTAGTGGCGATGATAATTTGACTATGGAGGTTCTTAGAAGCGGTGGTGATGGTGTGGTCTCTGTTGCAAGTAATGCATTTCCTGATGAAGTCTCTGGAGTTTCTAGAGCTTGGTTTAGGGGAGACCACTCTCGTGCTGAAGAACTCGATTCCAGATTGAGAGTTTTTTATGAAAAAATATTTGTTGAAACAAATCCAATACCTGTAAAATATATTCTCAGTGAAATGGGAATGTGCAATGAAGTATATCGCCTTCCAATGTGCGAATTATTTGAAGGGCATAAAAGGGTAATCAAAAGATTTATGGCAGAAGATCCATTATTCGAGAATAGATAATTTTATTATATACTCTATCAGATAAATGCTTTTATAGTAGGGGTTGTTTATTTTATTATGGGAAAGAAACCAGATGAATTAAAAAGATTTTGGACGCTCAGAGAAATTGCAGTAAGAGCGCATCTTCTTAAGCCCATAAAAAGAAACTACGAAGAAGTTCCAGTTGTTGAATCTTTTGGGAGTTTCCGGCCAAGGGCGAAATATTCTTTTATACCCAATGCAGTTGTTGGAATTGAATATGGAATCTGGTCTTTGCCTTCTGCTTTAATCTTAAAAGAATGCTCTAAGTATTCTCAAGAAGTTTTTATCCAAAACGGAAAGGGAAGAAGTTCTGGAAAAGACATAATGGGCTTGTTATGTCTTGAAGCATCTCCTGGAGGAAGAGTAGATATCTTTGTTGAAGGAGTTGATGATGAATCTCAATCTTTAGCAAAAAGAGTTTATGCGGGTATAACCACAAAAGGAGATAGGCCGGATTTTGATAGGTTGGAAAAAGATTTCTCCTTAGATAGATAAATTTTTAATTCCCTAGTTGTAATACTTGTTTTTATATAAGTAATGATTTATCATGATATGGCAGAACACGTTGAAGAATTCAGGCCTGGTTTTGTGTTATACTCGGGAAACATGTCTGGAGGGAAAACGGACCAGATGATTTCAGATTTGCAAAGGGCAAAGGTCGCCGGTAGGAGGGTTCAGGCTTTTAAAGTTTCTTGGGATGATAGATACGAAGATGGTTTCATTACTGCAAACAATGGGCAGAAGAAATTCCCTGCTATCTCTGTTCCTGACTTTGGAGGATTAATAAATAGGTTAGATCCAGAACTAGAAGTCTTGGGTATTGATGAACTCCAATTTTGGGAAGATAGAACTATTGAGTTTATTAAAGAACACAGGGATCTGATGAAAATTATTGGGACTGGTTTGCAATATGATTTTAGGGGAAACCCTTTTCCTTTGAGATCTCAGAAAGGAAAAGAATTTGATTCAAAAAGACATATCGGTGAACTTATGTCTCTTGCTATAAAAGATGAAAAGTGCTGGCCGATTTGTACACATAAGGAAGGCGAGAGAGTTTGTGGGATGCCGGCTTTTTATGTTCAACGATGGAATGCCCTTGGAAAATTGTCTTTATCAGGGGAACCGACTCTTGGGGTTGGAAAAGTTGTGAGAGATGAAGCTGAAGGACAAGAACAATTTAGACAAGGCAATTGTGCTTATGCTGTTAGGTGCGCAGAGCATTATGTAAATCCAATTGGAAAATAATTCGTTTTTAAATTTCTCCCAAAATGTTTGTTACTTTAAAATAACGCAAAAAGGTATATTCTCGACGACAA
>CAZHMB010000050.1:0-2974 GCA_964533515.1 Candidatus Woesearchaeota archaeon
CCCTCGTTAATTTGTTCACGATTTTCTTAACCTTATTTGTAATTTTCAAAGCAGCAAATTCTGCCCCAGTTAAATCTGTGACCACAGTTGTTAAGGCAGGGGATTAAGATGTATGAAATACCTCAGCAATTAGCATATAAAGAAAAGATTGTTTTTGGATTGACTTTTCCGCAACTAGCTTATGCCTTTTTATTCTTCCCACTTATTTTCTCATTTTTGTTTAAGATAAATGCGCCAATAGAAATAAGAATAATTTTGGCTTGTATTCCTGGACTTTTGGCAGTTGGCTTTATGTTCTTTGGATTATCAACTCATATGAAAAATTGGTATACATGGTTTAAGCTTCGGGAAATAAAAACTGAGAAACAAAAAGGGTTAGACCTTGAGAAAAGGAAGGAAGAATTAGGGGAAAAGAAAGAAAAGAAATTAGAGGAAAAGAAAGAAAAAGAAAGAAAGAAATTAGAGGAAAAACAAAAACCTAAAGAGAAAAAGAAGCCCGAAAAGAAAATTAAAAAAGAAAAGCCCGAAAGGGATGATGTTAAGAATTTTTTTAAGATAGAAAAGATAGAAAAAAATATTATTCATTATGACAATAAAAAAATTGCTGTTTTGAGAGTTGACTCGTTAAACTTTGGAATAAAGCCCTTGAAAGAACAGGAAACAATTATGTTATCTTTCCAGAAATTCTTAAATTCGATTGATTTTCCAATTCAAATTTTAATGACTACAGAAACATTAGACTTAGAAGACTATCTTGGATGTCTTTCAAACAAAATAACTGAAGGAAGAAATAAGGAGATTTTTGATTCTTATAAAGCTCATATGAAAAACTTAATTGAGAAAAATAGTGCAATGAACAGAAACTTCTATGTGGTTATCCCCGAGGTTAGCGATATTGAAATTCAAATGAGATTATGCGAGGAAAGACTTCATAGCTTGAATCTTAAGACTTATCGACTAAAAAAACCAGAATTAGAGAATGTGTTTTCTAAAATCTTTGGCTCAAAAAAGATGCTACCCGAATCGATGAAAAATTACCCAGACTTTATTGAGGTTGATGGAAAATTTCATAAGATAATTTATGCTCATGGATATCCGAGATCTGTTGAAAAGGGATTTTTAGATAAATTGGTTAGTTGCTCTGGGAACTTTGACTTTTCACTTCATATAACTCCACAATCAATAGAGAATACTCTAATTTTATTAAATAGAGAACTGCAAAAACAAAGGGCGGATCTTTATTCAGCAAAGATAAAAAATCAATTTAATCCTAGTCTTGAAATAAAATACAAAGATACTAAGGCAGTTCTTACAAGTTTACAAAAAGGAAATGAGAAACTTTTCAATATTAGCTTTTATATTAATTGTAGGGCAGATAGTTTGAAAGAACTTAAGCTTTTAACTAGAAAAATTGAGTCCGAACTTAATTCCCTACTTATTATTCCAAGACAGCCAAACTTTAGAATGATTCAGGGATTCAAATCTTGCTTACCCCTAGCTAAAGATTTTTTAGGAGCGACTAGAAACATTACAACCTCTGCACTCTCAGCATTTTTCCCATTCACATCTTCTTTCTTTAAGTTTGATGATACAGGTGTATGGTTTGGACTAAATAAAAACAATATCCCAATAATCCGAGATATTTTCAAACTATCTAACTCTAATGGTATGTGCTTGGCTAGTTCCGGAGCAGGAAAGAGTTACATGACCAAGCTTTTCATAACTAGACACTTGCTTAATGGGACTAAGGTTATTGTGATTGACCCTCAAGGCGAATATAAGGGCTTGGTTGAGAAATTTAAGGGTCAAAGAATTAATCTTTCTAGAACTTCCAAGACTATGATTAATCCTCTGGATTTAATGGGACATGATTATGCTGAGAAAAGACTTTCTCTGATGGATTTAATGCCCGTTATGTTGGGGCAATTAACTGAGCCTCAGAAGTCATTTATTGATCAGGCTCTGACCGAAGCCTATGAAAGAAAGGAGATTTATATGAATGATAAGAAGAGCTGGTCTAACGAACCGCCGATTTTGGGCGACGTGTTAAATGTTTTGCAGACAATGGAGGAAACGGCTATCAATCTCGAGAAAACTACCTTACGAAGCCTGATAAACCGACTACGGCTATATGTCGATGGAGTCTTCTCCTTTTTGAATAGGCATACTAATATAGATTTCAAGAACAGGTTTGTTTGCTTTGATATTGGGAACATGCCTAAACAAGTAAAGCCAGTGATTATGTTTTTGGTGCTTGATTATGTTTATGCAAAAATGAAAAAGGATATTGAGAGAAAGCTCCTTGTGATTGATGAAGCGTGGTCACTTTTATCTAGGGCAGAGGAGGCATCCTATATTTTCGAGATTGTAAAGACTTGTCGTAAATTTAATATGGGACTTTTCTTAATTAATCAAGAAGTTGAAGGGATGCTTAATTCTGAGGCAGGTAGGTCTGCCCTTGCTAATTCATCCTATACAATTCTACTTAGGCAAAAACCTGCGGTGATTGATGGCATTCAGAAGGTCTTTCATCTGAGTAATGTTGAGAGGATTGCATTGCTGACCGCAGGAGTTGGTGAAGGTATACTTCTGATGGAAGATGAACATTCAGAGTTGAAAATTGTGGCTTCAGAAGAAGAACATAAACAGATTACAACGAATGCTGATGAGCTACTTGAGGTTGAGCCTGAGAAAAAAGTTAAGGGTAAGAAAGTTGATGTTAAAGTTGATGAAAATGAAAGAGTTCATTTGGCTAAAGACTTGTCTGATGGAGATAAAACATATTTGAATAGGAAAAAGTTTGGAGAAGTTAAGTATAAGGGAATTGATGGAAAGTTTAAGAAGTATTTTGTTAAGAAATACAAAAATGAATCTCCCCAACATATGATTTGGGTTTATGAAATTTCTAATTATCTGAAAAAGTTTACTAATAAGATTGAAACTCCTAGGACTGCGAAAGCAGATATTATTTTTG
>CAZHMB010000051.1:0-2913 GCA_964533515.1 Candidatus Woesearchaeota archaeon
AATAGAATAATTCAAAGCATGCCCCATATGCAAACCCGACGACGAGGGATAAGGAAACATCTCAAGAATATAAGCCTTCTTTTTTTTGGAATCAGAACTAACTTCAAAAGCTTTCTTCTCTGCCCATTTCTTCTGCCATTTCTTTTCTACTTGTTTAAAATTATAAGTCATATTAAATCAATCAATTCTAAACTTTTAAATATTGCCCTTCATTATTATATACATGAAAAGATTCCCCACACAAATTACAGGAGAAATAATTTCAACAAATGAAGCTGATGCTTTTACATTATATAAAAAATCAAACTTCGGCGAACCTGTTTCAGGAAAAATAAAATATACTTTATCAGAAGCTTTATTTTTAGTTGAAATAAATAAAATCGAAGTTTTCTCTGGGAAAAAGAAATTAACAAAAGATGAATTAATGAAAAAACTTCAAAGAATCGATAAAAAAATCCAAATCAAATATCCTGTTTTCAAAGACCTAAGAAAGAAAGGTTATATTGTGAAAACAGCTTTGAAATTCGGAGCAGACTTTAGAGTTTATCCAAAAGGAAAACAACCAGGAAATACTCATGCAAAGTGGATTGTCTTCGCAGATCATGAATCAAAAAAATTAACATGGCCAGAATTCTCTGCAAAAAACAGAGTCGCACATTCAACAAAAAAGAAACTCCTTCTTGCAATAGTTGATGAAGAAAGCAAAATCAGCTATTACGAAGTTGGATGGATTAAACCCTAGAAAGGCCAATAATTATATTTCACAGTTTTAACAATTCTCAAAATATCAAAATCCCTAATTATGTTTGAAAACTTCAATCTCATTTCATTAATCACTTTATACAATTCCTCTTCATTCTCAACTTCAAATTCAATTTCCAAATCCCACGAACCAATCAACTTCAAAAACTGAGTTGCCTTTTTATGAGAAGAAACATAATTCTTAATTTGCTTCTCTGCTTTTTCATCAAAGTTCTTTGTTCTAAAAATAACTTTGTAATGCCTTATCCCAATATTCGGCAAATCAAGATAACACCGATACTGAAAAATAATTCCTTGCTTAGTCAATTTTTTAATTCTATAATTCACAATATCCCTCGACAATTTAGTCTTTTTAGCCAAATCAATAATATTTATCCGAGCATTTACAGAAAGAACTTTCAAAATTTTTTTATCTGAATCATCAAGAGACACAATTTCCGAAGGCACCCCATAAACAAATTCAGAAGACTTTGCATTTGCCAAATATTCTCGAGAATAAATAGGAGAATACTCTGTTAATAAAACATCTTTATCTAAAATAAACTTAGAAAATTTATTCATAAAACCATTCAAAACCTGACCAAACTCAAAATTACTTTTTGCTATAATCGAAACCGCCAAATCCCATCTCCCTCGGACACTCGCAACCCAAACAGAATTCTTATCTTTTACCCAATGCCCAAAAATTCTCTTTTCTTCTTCGAGAGAAACATCTTGAAAATTAAAATAAACTTTATATTGAGAATAGCCCAACTTAGTAAAATCAATAACAGTATAACATTGAGAAATAACTTTATTTTTATTAAATCTCTGAATTCTGTACTCCACAGCAGGTTTACTCAACTTAACCCTCCGCGCAATCTGAGAATTTGTAAACCGCGCATCCTCGTCGAGAAGAGCAAGTATTTTCTTATCTTTCAAATCTAACTTAATTGTCATACTTAACATATGTGTTTGTAGTTTATATATTTTACTCAAAAGTAAGAAAATCTCAAGATAACTTTAATATATGTGTAATTGTTACTATTACTAAGTTGTCTTAGATGACTACAAAAATAAATCCAAAAATAAAAAAAATGACAAACGAAAAAAAAGAACTTGAAAGAAAAGTATTAGAAGCAAAAGAAAGAATGCTTAACTGGTCAAACCCAGTTGAGTTTGTAAACAACATGTATGGCTGTCACCCTGGAGACGACGGAGATACAGAATACTTCACTTACGTGTTTGGAAAATAAAATAAATAAAAAATGGAAGAACAAAATAGTTTTAATAATTGGAAATCTTCAATTGATAATTTAATTGTAGAACACCCTCTGCAAGTTGTCAGCTGGGAAGCTACAAGAAGGTGTAATCTAAGCTGTCAACATTGTGGATCTCCTTCAGAGAGAACTAACTTAAAAGAAGAACTTTCAGCAAATGAAGTTATTGGAGCATTTAATGAAATAGAAAGAGATTTTGATATGTCTAAGTTTAGGCACATTAACATAACTGGAGGAGAACCATTTGTAAGAAAAGATCTTATGCACATTTTGGGAGAAGTGAGTAAAAGCCCACACTTCAGGAACATAGACATTCAGACAAATGGAGTTATTCTCGGAAGAAACCCAGAAATAATTGAAGAATTAAAACCTCTCGGAGTTACAGGGATTGGAGTTAGTATTGATGGGCCAAGAGAAGTTCACGATACTTTTAGAGGAAAATCAGGAAGTTATGATTTAGCATTCAATGCAGCACAAGAAGCAGTAAAAAGAGGTATGACTACAACTGTTTCAATAGTTGCGAATCCTCAAAATATAGATCATATTCCAGAATTTTATGAAAAAATAAAAAGAGACATCAACCCAAGAACATTTAGAATAATGACTTGTGATCCATTGGGAAGAGCAGAGGAAAGCCCCTTAGCACTTAATCTAGATCAAACAAAAGGAGTTATAGATTTCCTTCATGAAAAATATCTAGAAACATTCCAAACATATGCTGATAAAAATTCCATGATGGTAGAATTAGGATGTGGGGGTTGGTTAGGAAAAGATTTAGAAGGAATGATTCGGCCATTTGTCTTCCACTGTATCGCAGGATTAAATAATTTGGGAATATTATATGATGGAAAATTAGCTGCATGCTCAAATATTCCAAGAGAATTTGGATTTG
>CAZHMB010000052.1:0-2846 GCA_964533515.1 Candidatus Woesearchaeota archaeon
GCCATCCTGTCGAATACCAATACATCCCCATTTTTCAAAGATCCCTATATGCTAAAACGCCCTGGAGTTTACTTTTAAGACTGTGGATAGTCAACATGTAAAAACCCCATTAAGCCGCGTTTTCATGCTCAATTTCTCCCTTTTTAGAACCCCTTGCCTCCCCAGCGTGTTTAGCTCTTTTTACTAACGAGTCAACCGAGGACACCAACCCTTTAAACCAATCTACCCCCAAATCTCTTACGTTTATTTTAAGCCTACTTCCACTGATTACCCAACGCGAATTGTGTTCAAGCATGCTAACAATATTTGCTGGCTTAACTCTTTTAGACATAGTCAACACGAGCTCTTTCTCTTTACTCATTGGAATAGCCTCTGTTTTTAAATTTACCAATCCTGCTTTCTTAGCAAGCATTTTTAATTCAATAATTTTAAATAAATTACCAACCTCTATCGGCAATTTGCCATAATCTTCAACAAACTCACTCTTTATTTCTTTTAAGTATTCTTTGTTGTCTGCCGACGAAAGCTTTTGATAAGCATTAATTTTATCTTTTGAATTTGGAACATATCCATCTGGAATATAAGCAGGTATAGGCAATTCAACTGAAACATTCCAGGTCTCTTCTTCTCCATCCATCACTCTTCCAGCCTTCAAATCTTCAACAGATTTATTTAACATCCTCATAAAATGAGAAACTCCAACCACGTTTATAACTCCGTGCTGATTAGCTCCTAAAATATCTCCAGCACCCCTGATTTCGAGATCCTTCATGGCAATTTGGAATCCACTTCCAAGATCACTAGCCTCCACAATTGCCCTCAGTCTCTTTTTCGCGTCCAATTTGAGTCTTTGTCCATGATACAAGAAATAAGCGTAAGCTTGCCTCTTGCCGCGTCCCACACGACCCCTCAATTGGTACAATTGTGACAACCCAAACTTTTCAGCACTATTTACAATCAAGGTATTTGCATTTTCCAAATCAATTCCGTTTTCAATAATCGTCGAACTAACCAAAACATCATATTCGCCATTTTTAAATGCCATTATTCTTTCTTCTAAATCTCCGCTTCCCAATTTTCCGTGAGCCACTATAAATTTAGCCTCTGGAACCAATGCTTTTAATTTTTCTGCAAAACTATCTATGGTTTGAACCCTGTTGTGTAAAAAATAAACTTGTCCCTTTCTACTTAACTCTTTCATTATCGACTCTCTAACTAGTCCTGGAGAATATTTTCTTACCTCTGTAATTATTGGCAACCTTCCATATGGAGGAGTTGTGATCGTGGTAATATCTCGCAATTTATTTAAACAAATATTCAAAGTTCTTGGAATTGGCGTCGCTGTTAAAGTAAGAATATCTACTTCTTTTCTCATTTCTTTAAGAGCTTCTTTTTGCTTTACACCGAAACGCTGTTCCTCATCTACAATCACTAATCCTAAGTCTTTAAATTTAACATCTGGTTGAATCAACCTATGTGTTCCAATAATTATATCAACCTCACCTTTTTCCAACTTAACAACTGTTTCTTTTTGCTCTTTTTGACTTTTAAAACGACTTAACATGTCTACTCGAATATTGAATTCCTCCATCCTTTTTTTGAAAGATTTATAATGTTGATCCGCTAAAATTGTGATTGGAGAAATAACAACAACTTGTTTTCCCGACTGCACAGCTTTAAAGGCCGCCCTCATCGCAACCTCTGTTTTACCAAAACCAACGTCTCCACACACCAGTCTATCCATAGGGATATCGCTTTCCATATCCTCCTTAACATCATTAATCGCTTTTATTTGACCAGGCGTTTCATCATATGGAAAAGTATCTTCAAACCTGGACTGCAAAGATTCGTCACCCTTAAACTTATATCCTTTCGCTGCTTTTCTTTCTGCATAAAGCTTTAGTAGCTCCTTCGCAATTGCTTGTGTTTCTTTTTTAACCCTACTTGTAATTGTGTCCCACTCCGCACTTCCAAGTCGTGTTAACCTAGGCATTAATTCGTTTGATCCAATATATTTATTAACCTTGTCAGCCTGATCAATTGGAACAAAAAGTTTATCGTTTTCTGCATACCCCAGCTTTAAATATTCTTTCGTAATATTGTCTATCGTTTTCCTATCAAGACCTAAGAACTTAGCAATTCCATGATCAGCATGAACAACATAGTCCCCAACCTTTAAACTTGTTAAAAAGTCATCAAAAATATTTTTACCACTAGATCTTTTTTCGCTTCTTACCAAAGCTATGTCTATATCTGTTAATAAAAGTATTTTTTGATTGGGGTTTTGAAACGACTGAGGGAAAGCGTCTTCCTTATCTACGCCAATTAGAAAAACAGATGTTTTATTGAATTTCTCGTTATCAATCCCTTCTATAAAAGGTATTTTTTGATCGTGTAAAAGAGCCTTGTTTTCACTTACGTTTTTTGTGAAAAATATTATTTTCCAATCAGCACTCATTTTATCCCTTAAGTCATTTGCTAAATCGTATCCGCTTCTGTATCTCAAAACCGATAAATAATGAAGGTGACGATGTTTCTCGGTATCTTCATTAAAAGACGCAAAGGTTATCGTGGAGCTACGGGAAGCCGCTTCCTCCATAAAAGAATTCCAAACCTCATAATATTCGTCTACAACATCCACTTCGTCATCAACAATAATGCTATTTTTATTAAACAACTCCATAACGTTTTCCATCTCTAAATCATAATCAATTGGATAAACATATAAAGATTCGTGTTTTTTAATTGTTTTTGTATAGTCAACATCATCGATCTCTATGATTTTTTCAACATTATTAAATCCAGCCTCGATCATTATTGGAGCCTCGCTATTTATAGGATAAATA
>CAZHMB010000053.1:0-1433 GCA_964533515.1 Candidatus Woesearchaeota archaeon
GGAGGATTAAACAAATAAAATGAAGCAAGCTGGAATAAAAACTGTAAAGAAAAGAAGACATGAATGCAAGACGAACTATTCAAAAAGACTCAAGCTTTTGAAAGGTAATAAACCTAGAGTTGTCTTTAGAAAAACAAACCAATATATTGTTGGGCAGTATGTTATTAGTGTTGCCGCTCAAGATAAAATAGAAATAGGCGTGACCTCAAAACATTTGTTAAAATATGGCTGGCCGAAAGAATTTGAAGGAAGTTTAAAATCAATTCCTGCGTCATATTTAACAGGATATTTACTTGGGAATAAAATTATATCTGAAAAGAAAGAAACTCCGATTGTTGACTTTGGAATGAATCGAACTAAGCATAAAACAAAGGTTTTTGCTTTTCTAAAAGGACTTATTGATTCTGGAATTGATATTAGTTGCCCAGAAGAAGCATATCCCGAAGAAGAAAGAATTGAAGGGAAAGCAATGAAAGAAGATTTTTCAAAAACATTTAATTCTATTAAAGAAAAAATTGGGGGATCAAAATGAGTACTGAAGATAAGGTGAAAAAAGAATCTATTACTAAAGAGATAGAAGAAAATGTTGCAAAAACTGCTGAAGCACAAGAAACAGTATCCGAGGAGCTTGCAAAAGAAAAAGCTGAAGATGTTGAGGGATCTACCGAAAAGATGATTGAAGGAGAAAACAAGAAGGAAGACGGAAAAGAAATGTCTGAAAAAGAAAGGGAGAAAAAAGCTCAAAAGATGGAAACTGTCGACAAGAAAGAAGATTTTAAAGGAAGAGGAAAAAGAAGGCCACGACATCTTGGGCCAACAAAAGAAGAAATTATTCTCGGGTGGAATCCTATTACAAGTCTTGGTCGTGATGTTAAATCTGATAAAGTGAAAGACATTGATGAAATTTTGGATAACGATAAAAAGATATTGGAACCAGAAATTGTAGATAAACTTTTAGATGTTAAGTCTGATTTGATTTCGATTGGTCAAGCTAAAGGTAAATTCGGTGGCGGAAAAAGAAGGGCATGGAGACAAACTCAAAGAAAAACTAAAGAGGGAAATGTTATGACATTCTCAACTATGGCTGTTATAGGAAATGGAGATGGATATGTTGGTATCGGGGAAGGTAAATCAAAAGAAACTCTTCCTGCGAGAGATAAAGCTATTAGAAAAGCCAAACTTAATATTATTAAAATCAAAAGATCTTGTGCTGCTTTCGACTGTATGTGTTCTGAGTCCCACACCCTTCCGTTTGAAGTTACTGGAAAATCTGGTAGCGTTAAGGTTACTCTTATTCCTGCACCACAGGGAACTGGACTTGTTGTAGGAAGAGAGCTAAAGAAAATCTTAAGACTTGCTGGAGTCAAAGATGTATATGGAAAATGTTTTGGTAAAAAACAAACAACATTTAATTTTGTTAAAGCTTGTATGGA
>CAZHMB010000053.1:1533-2842 GCA_964533515.1 Candidatus Woesearchaeota archaeon
AATGATAGCTGCAATAAGAATCAAAGGAATGTTAAAGAATAGAAAAATTGTAGATAATACTCTTTTTAGATTAAGACTTAGAAGAAAATATGCATGTATTGCTCTTACTCATCCGACCAAAGAACAAACTGCCATGATTAATAACATGAAAGATTTTGTCGCATTCGGAGAAATTAGCGATGATTTGTTTAAAAGATTAGTTGAAGCTCGTGGAGAAATGATTGATAAAAGTAAAAAAACAGATATGAAAAAAGCTGCTGAAGAAATATTGTCTGGAAAGACATATGAAGAAGCTAACGTCAAGCCATTCTTTAGACTTCATCCTGCTCGTGGTGGAATTGATGCTAAAAAACATATTGGAGTAAATAAGGGTGTTTTGGGCAACCATAGAGAAAATCTAGGTAAACTAATGGAGCGTATGTTGTAAAATGATAAAACAAATAAATCTTGATCGTCACGGGAAAGGTGTCTTTTCTGTAATTTGCTTAGGAATAATTTATGATCCTAAAGAGAAAAAGATTTTAATCGGGCATCGAGCAAATGATCCTAATATTCCTGCCCTATCCTGGTGTTTCCCTGGAGGACGACCTGAGTATGGAGAAGAGCTTGAAACTGCAGTAAAAAGAGAAATCAAAGAAGAGACTGGCCTTGATGTTGAAAGCCTTGGTGTTATTTTTGCTAGACGCTATCCTGAAAAAAATGAATTTTTAGGAATTTATTATTTATGTGAAGCACTTAATCCTCAAGATGAACTAATCCCTGGAGATAACTTTTCAGAATTGAAATGGGTTAATCCGGAAGATGTTGAAGAATACTTCACAATTTCACTTCATGAAAAATTAAAAGAATATCTTATAAACTTAAAATGAAAACTCACAAAAGAAAAAAACAAACTAGAAATCACGGACGAGGAATGGGTACTTGTGGAACTGGGGCTAGAAAGAATAAAAGAAAGTCTGGAAACAAAGGTGGATGTGGAATGAGTGGTTCAGGAAAAAGAGCGGACCATAAGAAAACTCTTCTTACAAAACTCTACGGACATGGTTATTTTGGAAAACAAGGTATTACTAGTCGTGGAACTAAAAGAGACACAAGACAAAGAATTAAGATTGCCCAAATTGAATCGAACTTGACTAACTTTGAGAAGAAAGGAATCTGTAAAAAAACTGCCAAGGGATATGAGATTGACTTATCAAAATACAAAATCCTAGGCGACGGAGAAGTAAAAAATAAATTGTTTATTAAAGCATCTGGTGCATCAAAATTGGCTATTGAAAAAGTTAAAAAAGCCGGTGGAGAAATTTTAATT
>CAZHMB010000054.1:0-2811 GCA_964533515.1 Candidatus Woesearchaeota archaeon
TATGAAACTTTTAAAAGAAAATGGTTGGACTATTTTAATATTTCCTTTTATCTATGTAATCCTAATAATTGCTTTCTGCATAACTGCTTAAAAAGTCGGTAGTGATGGTAACGACGGCAATGAAGGAAGTGACGGCAATGATGGTAAACTCGGAAGACCAATACCCTTTGTTTCTTTATCTTTTCCAAACTGACTTACAGCGACAGGGGTTGCTTGTTTTTTCAAACCCTCTACCCCCTTCAAACCCTCTTTTGTTTTATATTCTTCCCATTTTAATATTGAGGTTAAATTCTCTCCTAACTTTGTTATAAAAGAGGCTGTTCTACCTGCTGTTAAAAACATCTTCGGTTGAAGTGCTTGAATTAAAGTGGTTGCTTCTCTATATGCTTTATTTATTATTGTTCCTATAAAACTATTATCATTTTCATCTCTTGCGAAACTGAAAGCCAACATCACAGAAGCAGTTACTTCAGTTAATCTATATAATTCCAAAGAAGCCTTTTTCCATTCATTAGAACCTTTTGATAAACCTGTTAATTTTTTCCCAACATCACCAAGATTTTTTACTGTTGTTCTTAAAATTGGAATAGCCCATTTTTTATATTGAGTATAAGATTTTCCTTCTGGGGTTGCTCCAATAATTGACTTCATTCCCTCTACCATTCTATATCTTCCAAGTTCTGTTCTCATTGCAGATAATCTATATGGTCTAATAATTCCTGTTTCAAATTCTTTTTTTGTTAAAGAACCAAGTAAAAAAGTTTTATTAGCTCTTGTTGAAGCATCACGAAATAAAACAAATATACCCTCCATTAGTCTATCTCCCGCTTCTTTAGCAGGCTCAATCAATTCTTTCCAAGGGTTCTTTCCAATTAAGTTTCTATATTTTTCAATAATTATTTTCCCTTGTTTTGTATTTTGGCGAATTTTTCCCAATGCATATAATTTTTTCCCAAGTAGTTGATAGGTTGTTATCTGTTCCCCAACTTCTGTTGCTATACTTACAGGAATATTTATAGCCAAATCTCTTAAAGAAGTGAACATTTTAACAGTTCTTAATGCTGCATCTATTTTCCCATTTTGTTTTGCTATTAAAGTTATATGTCTGCCTTTTTGTGTATTAAGCCATTCTTTTACAAATTTTTGTAAATTCCCGTGTAATAATAACCCCTCTTTGGTTAATCCTTTAGGAGTTAAAGAATGAGCGTAAATATCTACTAAAGGCACAATTTCATCTAATGCTTGTTTTTTGTAGAAGGTTCTCATATAAGTCAAAAATGCCTTGACTGTATTTTCTGTTGGTTTTAATCCCCCTGTTCTGTGCATTGCAAATTTAAAGAATTTATCCATCGCCAAAATCTCTCCAGTTTGTTTATCAAGAATATTAAATGCTTGCTCATCTAATTTGTATTTAGTAAATACCTCCTTAACTGCTTTTATAATCCCATCTTCTTTGGTTGCTTCTAAAATTCCCCTACGAATATGAGTAAAGTAATTTTCCTTCCCCATCTTTATTGCTTCCATTTGGATAAGATAATCCATAACCTTGTCATATTCTCTCGTCATAATCTTTACAAGACCTTGTTCTGCTTTAGTTAATTTAATAGCATCTCGTTTATCAATAGGAGTTTCCATATATTTTCGGATATTTTTTTGTTGTGGAATCAACCTCCCAACAATTCCTTTTGGTTTTAATCCTTTTGCTACTGTGAAAACTTCTTTTTCTAATTTCAAATATTCTGCTTCAGAAATAAGCATTCTTTTTGCTGGCTCTTCAACCATCATTTTATAAAAAGGGTTCTTCTCTGCTAAACCCGTCTCATATCTAAATCTATCAAATTCAGAAACTTTGATATTTTGTAATTCATCAATAGACACACCGAGTTTCTTTGCAAGTAATTCCCTTGCTTCTCTCCAAGTTTTAATTCCTTTTAATTCTGTTCTATCCACTACTTCTAATTTTCTAACTGATAAAAATTCATCACCTTTATAAAATGGTTTTAATGCTTCGTCTAATTTTCTTAATTGGTCTGTGGTCATATTTTTCATACTTGGTAATTTCATTGCCTTTCTCAAGTTTTCAACATCTAATTCTTTTTCATAAATAGTTGTTTTTAAATCCATCAGTGCTTCACTTCTCTTAAATTCCTTAAATCCTCTATTTTCTAACTCAAAAAGATAGTCTTTAAAATCTTTTTCACTCATAGCCGTAATATCTCTACCTCGTCTGATTTTAGCCACATCCTTGTCGGTTAATTGAAAAGTATTTTGAACGGCTCTTAATTTTGCCCGTCTTTCTTTGAAAGATGTTTTAATCAATTTTTCTCCCTTTTTAATATCTAAAATATCTCTTTTTATTGCCTTAACATTATCTTTGAGGTTTTTTAATCTTTTCTTATCTTTCAAATAGGTCTGCACAGCTTCTCTTGCTTGTTCACTATCTTCATATCCCAATGTCTTTGCAATATCATCTCCCTGTCTTGCAAACTTTGATTTTCCATAACCAAGAACTTCAGGGAGTTCCCCTGTTCTTTTATTCATATATTTTACAAGTTGTTTTGCCGGATTATTTTCAAGAACTTCATTTGCAAACCCAAATTCTAATCTTGCGTTGTCAAATAATTCTTCTGTCGCATCTCTTGATTTTAGTTTCTCTACAATTTCATCTAATTTTGAAAAAGGAACTGGTTTTGTTACTTTAATTTCAGTTTTCTTAATTGGAGGCACTTTTATTTTAGGTATTTCATCTATAACTCCTTTTGCTTTATTGTATATGTCTTTTAGTTGGGATTTTGTTTTTAATATATCTTT
>CAZHMB010000055.1:0-2723 GCA_964533515.1 Candidatus Woesearchaeota archaeon
TGGAAGAGATTTAAAAGAAGAGGGTGGACGAAGTGATGGTGAAAAAAATATGTATTGATTGTAAAAAAGAATGTTTAGGAGAAAGATGTAGAAAATGTCACGTTAAGTTTTCTGGGAATTCATTTGACTTTGGGACTTGGCATTTTGATACAGAAACAGAATTATATATAACTACAAAATATTTACTAAGTACATCGCCAAGAAATGAAGAATTTAAGAATGAATTTTTTAAAGAATTAATTAATAAATATCATGCTGGAGTTATTATGAATAAATTAAAAGTTTCTAAATTTAAAATATTGACTAGTGATAATCAAATAGGGAAATGGTCGTATGCTAAAGAAAAATTTAGAGGTGGTATATTGGTAACAGGATATTTTGAGCCCGTTGGTGAATGGCACGGAATAACTTTATATCCATACAAGAAAAAACCTAAACATATTAAATCAAAACTTGTAAGAATATTAAGAGAAAAATGGGCGGAGAAGGCAGAGATTAGAAAAGATGATCAACTATGTGAAGAATGTAAAATAATGCCATACCCCCAATTACATCACGATAATATTTCCTTTAAAGAAATTGCAGATAAGTGTATGATCTTTTTTACTGAAGAAGAATTAAAATATGGGCTTGGAGAAGATTGGTGGAAGCAAGAATGTATTTCTGATAATATATCCGATAGTCATCCTGCTGTTGTTGAGATGTTTAAATTACATAAGGATGTAAAATATAAATGGTTATGCTACCAGTGTCATAAAGATATACATAGTGAAAATAAAAAACAAGGTGGAAAAAATGACTCCTGAAGAACATACAGCTTTTAGAATTGAACAATTTGTAAAGTTCTATGATTGCTTAATGAAAGATGCACCTAAGAAATATAATCCTTGGTTCTTCCCGTGTGAAAAAAATAATAAAAATCCTTGCACTGGTGCGATATACAAACTCAACCCCAAGAGTAAAGGGAGTTGGCATGATGAATCTGCAAGGTTAAACAAAGAACAATGTGTTGAACATATTAAACAAGGTTATAATATTGGAATTAGTGCACGGATAGGTGATCCGTTAATAATCATTGATATAGATGAGGAAAAATATTTAGAGCAAGTACCTAAAAAAACACTAACTGCAACAAGTAGGAAAAGAGCTGGTGTTCATGCTTTTTGTTGGGATGAAGATGGTTCTGCTAAAATTAATCTTCCGGTTGATGCAGGAGAAGTTAGGAGTGAAAATCAATATGTCTTGGCGTGTGGAAGTTATACTCCGTTTAATATTAAAGATAAGAAAGAAGAAGAAAAATATAATAGTCTTCCTAATTGGGCAAGAGAAGATAAGGAACTTGGATATTATACGATCAGAGATGAAGTATCTCCGAGGCCGATTACATTTAATGGACTACCTGAATTTTTTAAAAAGGGAGAAGAAGATAATGTAGAAAAGGAAACAGAAATATTACAAAGAGAAGAGAAGAAAACATATACCGACAAAGAAGGAAAATACACTGAATTATTTAAATTAAAAGTTAGTGATATTATCGGAGTTTCCGGGGCCAATAAAAGAATGGGGCATCCATTACACGAAAGCGACACAGACGCTAATTGGAGCTTAAGTAAAGACGGAACAATAGGTCATTGTTGGAGACACTTAGTAAGCCTTAATGCTGTTCAATATCTTTGTGTTAAAACTGGCTATGCTAAATGCCAAGATGCAGGAACCCCACACAAAGGAAGAGGAATTAGTAAAATTAGGGGAGATAAAAAAGCTTTTGATGTTGCATATAGCGAAGCTTTAGATATGGAACTAATTACCGAATGGAAGAAACCAGTTAGTGATTTTTCAAATAAAATTGGAAATGCTTTTGATAAAAAAGATTTAGCACAAAGAATAATAGATGTTCAACCATGTTATTATGATAGGTCTAGGAATTGGTGGCTATGGGATTCTGAAGAAACAAAATGGGAAAGAGTTGATGAAACAGATATATTAAATGCTGTTGATGAACAAGCTACAATAAATACAATTAATTCCAAAGAGAAGAATGAAATGCTAGAAGCATTGAAACAAGTTAGTAGATTAAATGCTCCTCTTCCGATAAAAACAACATGGATACAATTCAAAAATATTATTATTGATATTGAAACTGGAGAAAAATTTCCGGCTGAATCTAAATATTTTGTTACTAATCCTATCCCTTGGGTTTTAAATAAAGAAGGTATATCTGAAACTCCAGTTATGGATAAGATTTTTGAAGAGTGGGTCGGTAAAGAACATATACAAACTCTTTATGAAATACTAGCATATTGTTTAATACCAGATTATCCTGTACACAGAATCTTTTGTTTTATTGGTGGTGGTATGAACGGGAAAAGTTGTTTCTTAAATCTACTTAGGAAATTTATAGGTGGAGATAACTGTTGTTCAACCGAACTAGACACTTTACTTCAAAGTAGGTTTGAAGTTACTCGACTCCATAAAAAATTAGTTTGTCAAATGGGTGAAACTAATTTTAGTGAGATGAATAAAACTTCTGTATTAAAAAAATTATCTGGCGGAGACTTGATAGGATTTGAATATAAAAACAAAGATCCTTTTCAAGAAATCAATTACGCTAAAATAATAATAGCAACAAATAATCTTCCTGCGACAAACGACAAGACAATCGGTTTTTATAGGAGATGGATGATTATTGATTTTCCTAATCAATTTTCTGAAAAGAAAGATAT
>CAZHMB010000056.1:0-2608 GCA_964533515.1 Candidatus Woesearchaeota archaeon
GTGTCTTTGTGAATTATTAATCTGAAACCATCGTATTTGTATTCTATCGCAGCGGGCGTTCCTACCTTTTTGAAACCGTCTGCTATCGTTGGAACTTTTTGAGCGAGCATGACTTTTATTGGATTGCCGATTTTAACAGAAACTTTTTCTAAATTCTTTAAATCTGATTTTTTTGATAATTCAAATATTTTTCCTAAGTCGTTTGATTTGTCTAAAGCCGATTGGATTATCTTTTTTGCTTCTATTTTTTCTGATTCTTTGAAAAAAGCTTCAACAAAAGAATCTCTGATAGTACTTTCTTGGGTTCCGATTCTTAAATCGCCGAGGATTGTTCTGACAAGGTATTTTGCTTCTTGGGGTTTGGCAGAAGTTAGGAGTTCAGTTATCAAGGATATTTTTTTATCGACAGTTCCTTGGCCTTCAAGCTCTGGAAGTTTTCTTAGATTCTCTAAAACTTTTTCTGTTTTTAATTCTGAAGAATGAAGTGTTGATTGTGATTTTCCTTGAGTGAGTTTTTCAGCTACTTTCCCCAAATCGCCTAATTCTTTCCATTGATTGACGATCTCTTCTTTTGAACTGCCGGTTGATTTTCCTAAAGCCTTGATTATAAGTTGTTCTGATATCCCTATTTTCCTTGCATCGTAGTTTGGAAATATTTTTCCGAGAATTAAATAGATTACATCTGCGTCTTCTTCTGAAAGTTGGATAAGGAATTTTGAGAGGATTGTTGTTTTTTCAAGTCTCTTTGGAGTTGATTCAAGTTCGTTGTAGGTTTTTGCTAAGCTAGAGTATAACATGAGATAATTAAGAGAGAGGAGTTTATAAAATTTGGGAAGGGATTATTTCTCGTCATCATCAAAGAATTCATAATATGAAAGGACCGCTAAGACAAGGAATAAAATGAAAAATAAAAATTCCTCAAACGGAAATGTGACTCCTAATAAGGAAACCCTCCCAATAACTTGTGTCCCAGGAAAACTCCACCAACCAAGTTTTAAGGCAGTTATTTCATAAACTAGATGAAAAAAGAAAAAATAAGAACCGGTTATTAGAAATTTATTGATTAATCTCCTATGGGAAAATAACATTGATAATGAGGGAATTAGTATTATTATAATTCCCAAAATTAAATAAAAATAGGGGATATTTAATAAATAGTTATAATGAGTGAGAAAGATAAAGAATAGCCCAAAGATAAATATAGATAATATAATAATAAACTTTAACCTCGGGTAATTACTTTTTTCTTTTATGTTATAATCTAAAAATGTTTCATAGAAGATTATAATAAGATAAATTGTGAAGAAAGCCCATAAAATTCCTTCAATTGTTGTCCCAAATATTGAAAAAGAGAACAAAGTATTAACCTTCCAAGTTTTTGAGATTGTACCTATTGATTCAATAGCGATGTAAATGGGGATAATAATTAATGCGAATAAGAATGACTTTTTTACAATTTTTTTATTTTTTATAGATAAAATTATCGAGGGAATTGCATAGAAGAGAATAATTGAGACTAAAAGATTGATGGAGAATATATTAGAGATTAATGAGGCTAAGAGGGGATAGATAATTAAAAAGAAAATTAATTTTTTATTCTTCATTTCCCGTCAAACATCTCTTTTATTTTTATCTCGTTCAGTTTGATCAAACCATACAATGTGATAACAATATAAACTCCTTGCAAAACAATAAATATCATATCTTTAATATGAACACTGTAGATTTCGAGGCAGATTCCGCCGAGGAGTAGAAGGGGGTAGACGTACCGTCTTTTGAATTTTCTTTTTGCAGAAATTAGGAAAGTGCCGAGGATTATGAAGACTAGGCCGAGTGCGCCGATGATTTGAAAATAATCTATCATATATGTTTGAGAACAATAATGTTTATTAAGGTTTCTGATAGAGGATTTAGATGATAATAGTGCAGAGTCTTTTGATGGGGTCGGAACAATATGGTTCTTTAGAGAGGATTAGAGATTTTCTGAGAGCAGATTCTGTAGCAGAGGGTTTTGTAGGATACACTGAAAAAGAACGCTGTCAATATGGTAGGGATGAAATTCCTGATAGGCCTTTTGTTAGATGTCACACACAATATAGGCCGGTTGATGAGCCAAAGAGGTCGGAGGTTCTTGTCACAGCAAATCTTTTTCCAGAGCTTAAAGAAGGAATTGTAACCTTTATTACTAGTTCTAGAATTTCTTTTAAAGAAGCATTAGGAAAAATAATGAAAGTTGGAGAATTGGAAGGGGTCACTCTGCCTTCTTGGGAAGAGCTTGTTTGTTTTTCATAGATAAATTCAATAACTCTCACATAGAACTTCGTAATATTCTTGTTTGTGGTCGCAGGCAGGACATAATGCAGGGGCGTCTTTGCCTTCGTGAACGTAGCCGCAGTTTCTGCATTTCCACTTTACAACTTCGTCTTTCTTGAAAACTTTTCCTTCTTTCACATTTTCTAAAAGTTTTCTAAATCTTTTTTCGTGTTGCTCTTCAACTTCAGCAATTTCTTGAAATGATAAAGCAATCTCTTTGAATCCTTCTTTTTCAGCTGTTTCTTTAAAGTTCGGATAAAGTTCTCCCCATTCTTCTTTTTCACCATTGGCGGCA
>CAZHMB010000057.1:0-2539 GCA_964533515.1 Candidatus Woesearchaeota archaeon
TGGGGCAAAATTTGGGGAAATCCCGAGCTGAGGGATTTCCTCTTTATCCCCTGTTCAACGACCCGAGCGATAGCGAGAACGCAGAGGGGCAAGCGTGATTAATTTTAGACTAATTTTAAGGGCGGGGGAATGGAAAGCCGTTTCGCTTCTTTTTTTAAAAGAAGATTTCGGGAGGAGGGCAGTTAATTATTTTGTTTATAGTTTAGTTTTTTCTAAAACACCATAAAGGCATACGTGGTCTTCAGTCTCTCCCTTCTTTCGAACCGAGACTCTTTCTAACTCATTTCCCTTTTTCGTAGAAAATTGTTTAAATCTAATAGGGGTTTCTTGAGAATTGTATATCTCTTGAATACATCGTGTCGGCAAATTCAAATCGTATCTACTGGGATAAAATGGATAGATGCTCTGATTCTCTACTGCCAAAAGAGGCACATTTCTTTCTTTGGCAATTTTAGATAAGTGATTCAGAAGAGCTTCTAAAACAAAAGCACCCGGATCGTGTCCCCATCCGAAGGACATGGAATTTCTAATTCTTTCCATACCAGCTGGTTCAATGCCAAACATACTAATCATCAAAGCATCTTGATTTCTATAAGAAAAATCAATAGACTCTTTATTTTTCTCACGTAGCAAGGGTTCTAAATATTCAAATGTTATTCTCTTAAAATTCATACAGGCAAGACTTCCAGATATTCCATCTGCTTCATTTTGCCAACCAAAAACAGGTGGCCAACAAGTTCTTTCTCCAGATGAAATTCTTTTTCCTACAATAATTCTTTCAGTAGGACTTTTCGCATCATGAACCACTCCAATATATTCTACACTTGGCTCTAATGAAGTAGAACCCCCTCTAGAAATGATTCTTGTTTCTCCTTCATAGTCTGTTGTTTGTTTTATCATTTTTCTCCATTATTCTATGAAAATCTTTTTGCAAGATAGCCAATCCCGCAACCTACGAGATATTCTATCGGAGCAGTTACTGCGCCTATCACTCCCCCAATTACTAAATTTTTTTGTTCTCTTAATCTTCGTATGTCCAAACCGGATTTTTCTTCTGAAAAACCAGCAAAGGCTGAAGATACTCCTGTGGCGATCGTATTTGCTCCCCAAAAATATCCAAAGGGCATCTCTTCTGGGCCTAATCCACTTGCATTCATAAAACCGCTATATATCCCTCGACCAAGGCAAGAAAAATGAGAAACTATTGGAGCAATAAATATCGCTCTGTCGGATATTTCTTTTACTCTTTCTACTAGTAGTTCTTTAGTAAACTTTTTCTTTCTTTGTTTTATCATTTTTTGTCCAATTAATTAGTCCATATTTATCCTAAGTCACCATATCCAAATCGAATATAGTGGCAACGAGGCAATGGGAGTCGATCCTTTACATAATAAGCAACTTTTCTGTTTTCTTGACAGACTGTACAACTATCTTGGATTGTTGCATCTCTTACTCCACCCTCCTCAGTTCTTCCAAGATATCTGCAAAAAACCTGATTTCTCGCCCCTATTTCATTGCTTATCCTTAAAATTGCTGTCTCCGCAGACCTTTCCGGCAATACAGGATTCCCATCTATGTCAGTACCCCTACATCTTACATTGAATACTGTACAATCTGTTTTTCCTTGATTTGTCATTTTCTATTTCTTAGTTAATTTATTTACAGAACTATTCTCTGATGTCAATCGCCTCAATGAATAAGTGAATAATAATTGGCATATAAACTTATGTTGTAACTAAAAACAACAACTTTATAAGCGTGCAAATACTAATCTTTCTAATGGAAAATCTAAACGAACAATTAAAAGAAATTGGATTAAGTAGTAAGGAGTCCAAAGTTTACCTTGCTCTTCTGAAAAACAGCCCCATAAGTGGTGGAGAGCTTGCTAAATTATTAAATATGGATAGAACACATACCTATAATGTATTAAGTAATTTGATAAGTAAAGGATTGGCAACCCATATTCTAAAAGACAATAAAAAATTATTTAGATCGACATCTCCAAAAAATCTTTTAAATCAAGTTCAGAAAAAAGAGAATATAATCAAATCTATTCTACCCGAATTACTTAAAATAGAAGAAATAAAAAAAGAACCCTCTAATGTAAGGATACTGGAGGGAAAAGAAGGATTGAGAGATATGGTGAGAATGCTTTTTGATTCAGAAACAAAAGAGATTTGCGTTTTTGGTGGAACTGGAAAAAGTTATGAATCATTAAAATATGAAATGCCCCTTATTGGAGAAAGTACAAAAAAAGCCAAAATCAATGGGCGAATTATTACTGGAGAGAACTTAAGAGGAAAATTGTTTGCAAAACTAAAGAACTTTGATGTTAAATATATCCCGGAATCTACTCTTACTTCCACGATGATTTTTGGGAATAAAGTTTCAATAAACGTTTTTGATGAAAAGGTGTTTGTTATTCTAATTGAGAGTAAGTCTGTTGCAGATAGTTATAGGAAATATTTTGAGTATCTGTGGAAAATCGCAAAGTCGTAGTCGTATGCCCTCCTCTCGTTTAAATAATTCTGAAACGAAG
>CAZHMB010000058.1:0-2320 GCA_964533515.1 Candidatus Woesearchaeota archaeon
TATATTCGATAGACCTTTCTTTTTGAAATATTCTAGGATTAAATCCTTCTGGTACAACATAGACGTTATCAAAGCCTAACTTATTTAATACACTCTTTCCCCAGTGACTCGGTTGTAATATATAATCTAAGTTCTTTAAAGTGTTAATATCCTTGGCGCTAAACTCTTCTAATTCAAATACTGGAAAACCTATCCTTGGGGTTCCGCAAAACTGATTCATAAACTGATGCTGAAAAATCATTATCGATGGAGATGCTTCGCTGAAATCTCTTGCATTATCTAGCCATCCATCTATTAATGGCGAGGTGTGGCTTATTCTACCGAATGGAGGAATAAGAGCTATCTTCTCTAACTTAGAAAACTCGTACATAAGATTATATGAGTGAACTCCATAGCCGATATGAGATGAGCATGGTGCAAAAAAAGTAATCATTTTCACTCCTTTATTTTATTGTGCGGACAATATCCGTGAACACCTAAAGAAAAATTACAGTTATGACACAGTATTCTATATTCTTTAGGATAACCATTTTTCTTTAACCAAGAATAAAATCTTGACCCACTTTTTTTTATTTCCTTTCGATGCTTTGACCCTCCTCCGTTTATATGGTCTATGCATAAAAATTCTAAATTCTTTTCTCCGCAACAATCGCATTTATTGCCATAATGATTCATTATTTCAATTCTAGTCTTTCTATCTCTTAACCTACAATATTCTCTAAATTTTTCTTTCTTATCTTCATCCATAGTCGGCCAACCTTTTGTTTTATAAACAATTTTATTGTATTTTTTACTTTTTTCTGGGAATCTTTCTTTATTTTCTTTATATCTTATTTTAGATTTTTTCTTATATATTTCTTTATTATTTTGGTATACAGTCTTAAATTTTCTTTTGTATTTTTCTTTATATTTTAACCAATGTTCTTTTCTTCTTAATACATTTACAACTTTTTTACATTCTCCCAAATGATATTTTTTCAGACCATGACTATTTGTTGGTAATGCTTTTTTACAAATAATACAAAACCGTACACTCTTATTCTTCTTTCTTTCTTCCTTAAGATTAAAAAGAATTCTGTCACGATTTTTTAAATAATATTTTTTTTCAGCTTTTCCCATATAAGTATTATATCAATAATTATTCATAAGTCAACAAAATGTTATCATACTTTCCTCGACAGTGTTTGGTAATAATACTTCTGTAAGAAAGGAATACTAAAATCGTATCCTTCGTTGATTGCCTTGCTCAGCCAAATAAGTCTTCCCGTTCTTCCGTTCAAGTCTTGAAATGGATGTATTTTCTCAAATTCATTGTGTGCTGTCCAAGAATCCATGTCTCCAAAGTTGACCATATACGCTTCCATAAGCGTAGGAACAATCGCTGCTGGAGGTGGAATGTGATTACCAATATAGACTTGGCAAGTACGAAATCTTCCCGTCCAATCTTCGTTAAGATAATCTCCTAAATAATTATGAATTAATAATATGTCTTCAATAGTATGTATGCCTTCCATTGCATAATTAAAAGCACGTTCGTCACCAGGATTTAATCTGTCTTCTCTTTCGATTCTATTAGATTCAAGCATAAACTTTTTCCAATTACTCATTCTCACCACCGTTGTATTCCATTCTTTTTATAAGATGCTCTTCGCAAAGACTATCTCCTCCATAGATAAAATTAGCTCCAGTTCTTACCGGATAACAATCTACACATAATCTAGCCATCATTATCATTTCTTCATTCCTAATATCTTCATCTGTAATTTCTATTTCTTTTTCCATTATCCGTTCCTTTCTGTCTCAACGACAATCCATCCACCCTTGTCTTCGTGATATTCCATTCCAATATTATCGGCAGGATGTTCATTTTTATTCTTTGCTATGTTTTGGTATAGAGCATTATTGTATTTCTGCCGGTTCATCGAATGTTCGTGATAAAGAGTAAAGTCTTTAGGAAGCTGCGCTCCATCTTTCTTCCCGAGGTCTACTCCTTCATGAACTATTCCTTTCCAGCTACAATACTTTCTATTTAATACTCTCCATTGATAATCCCTCCCTACTATCTCGTCATCAAACTTAGATATTCTAAACACTTGATATGCTTGTATTCTTTGATTTTTGCTTGTTACTAATGTTGGCAGTATGTTAAAGAAGTTTTCGTCATAATATTCATCTGCATCAAGCCATAGCACCCAATCGTTTTGACAGCAAGACATAGCGAAGTTTCTTTGGTTAGAAAAGTTAAAGTCAAAGTCTCTAAAGAAAACCTTGCAGCCTAAGTCTTTAGCTATCTTTACGGTGTTATCTGTACTCCCACCAT
>CAZHMB010000059.1:0-2272 GCA_964533515.1 Candidatus Woesearchaeota archaeon
CTCATAAACGATTTAGCAAATTTCATAGCTTCATTCTTGGTCTTAAAGTTTTTTGTTACGATTGTCCTATGAGATACTCCCCAAACTGAGAACTCTTTTCTTACTGGGGTAAACTCAATCGTTTCTGCTCTCCATAATTCTAATCTATCGTCGTGAGAAGTTCCTTTTTTTTGCCACCAGATAATATTATGAGTATTCCCTATCGTTCCGACTTCTTGTTTTCTCCAATTTTTAACTGCCATTATTCGTCGAATTTTCTCCTTTCATTTAAACTCAAACTAGCCATCTTACGGGCTTTTGATAACGCCTTTGCTTTAGTCGGGAATTGTCCATATTCATCACCGTTAGAGCCTGAAACAAAAAACACTATCAAATAAGAATTTGTTGTATTTGGGATATGTGAATCCATAACGTAAACACCATTTTTTCTGAATATTTCTTTACCAGTATTTACTTGCTCGAATGTTTTATTATGAGCAACGACTTCATAACCTCTTGAATCTCTCATTTAAATTCCCTTCTTCAACTGTTTAATTCTCTTTTTCGCACCAGCCACCGTTTTGTAATATCTTATTGGTCTTGTTGGGATAAGGTCTCTTCCTTCTACTCTATTGACGGTGTATTCCCATTCTCCTCCGATGTTCATTCTTACTATCTTATATTCTGACATTTTAATTTTCCTCGAAGATATGAAGAGTCCCACCGTCGTAGAACTCAAACGCTAATTTATTTTTATCTAACCATTTCCTAAATCTTGGATGAACCCATGAGCCATAACCCTCAGACAACGGTAAATCTTTGTAGAAGCTGTCTTCTGCTGTTGTCCATACATCTACATTGCTCTTTTTATCGTCCCACTTGTAACCAGCCTTTGCGAAGAAATCTTTATTGTCTGATAGCTTCTTTAGACTTTTTGCTAATTGTTCTTGTTTCTTTTTAGTTGCCATCAATGAGACCTCATATACGATTTAGCCGACGTGATTGCCTGAGACATATTTGCTTTATGAAAATTCCTATTCTTACCGCTTTTCAAATTCAAAACCATGAAAATACTTCGATAGACTGCGACTTGTTTTTCTGTTGCGTCGTTTCGCCACACCTTGTAATCTTTTTGATTTACCGTCTGTTCCCAATCTTTAATCGCCATCAAACTATTCTCCCACGACGAACCTTATGGCATCGTCGTAATATTCAGTATCATAAATCTGTCTTCCGTCTTTTCTAATCGTATATCTTCCTTGCTTATTATTCCAACGAATTCTATGCCCCTTAACCGTTATAACATCTTCATCGCTTCTTAATTCCCTATATTCTTTTCCGCCGATTTCTATTGCCATTTTAAGTATTTAAGTAATCTTCTCCTATTTCTGTTTTTGTATCGAATGTTCTAATTAACGCTTTCAATCGTCTAAGATTTTTCCAAGAAGATGTTTTATTTCCACTATACTCACTAACCTTTTCTACCTTAAACATATCTTCTTTCTTTTCTATAATATAAAAAACATTATCCTTCCTATACCCATATTGATTATGTGCCGTATGCTTTGCTCCAATATATTCAAAAAATTTTCCCATTATCCGAACTCCTCGAAGAATTTTTGAGAAACTATTTTCCAAGACTCACTCCCAGACGGGTTTTCAGCGACGGCGAAAGGAATATCCCTACCACGTCCTTCTCTTACCTCGAATCTGAAATCATCTGTTCTAAATTTCTTTTTCGTTTTCAAGTCTGTAAATTCTATTGTTGGCATTTTATTCTGGATACCTCCCTACTATTCTGGATACGTTATTTCTATCTACGATTTTTGCTACCTTCATTGCGGTCTCTTTTTTCTTATAAACATTCGCCAGAGAATACATCGGTGTCTTGCCGTCCATAAATTCAAAAACTTCCACATTCCAAACCTCTCCGTCCCAAAAAATCTGATTCTTTCCCACTTTAATATTTTTGTATTTTTCTGGCATTTTAATGAGACCTCATATAAGATTTAGCGAAGTTGATTGCTTGAGATTTTGTCTTAAAAACGTCTTGTTTATCTTCTATTGCATTATAAACACTCCACGGATATTTACCAGCCACTTCGTAACCTTTTGAAAAACGATAAACTCTTATTCTTCCACCCTTGACCTTATTCTCCCAAGTGTCCGTTCCGTCCCTTACCTTCTTCCAATCTTTAAGTGCCATTACTTCCTAAGCCTCCTAATTAAAGAATGAATACCCCAACCGACGAGAAAACCAATCCCAAGAAAAAAGATAGAAGTTCCGACACAA
>CAZHMB010000060.1:0-2258 GCA_964533515.1 Candidatus Woesearchaeota archaeon
GAAGTGTTTCCAGTTATACTTTCCGGTTGCTCTCGGTAGACATATGAGATTCTTGGAACAAAAATCGGTTTTTTTTGATTTTGATTTAAAAGTTCTCTGGTTGCTAGAGAGACACTTCTATCTTCTCCAACAAATAAATTTGGATCAAAAAGACCTTCTTGATTATATTTTTCTTGAACATATTCTCTTAAGTTTCTTAGAAATTCTAGATCCCACATGGAAGTATGGTGTGGGAAGCCTATGCAACTTTTTCTTAATTTTCCGTTTTCACAATAAATTCTTATTGGGTTTGAATTTTTATCTATAAATAAATTTTGTGTGTAAACAAATGGGCCTTTAGTTAATGCTTTTTTTCTAGTTTCTATGCTTCCTTTTGGAAGCATGTCGTCTGAATGGAGATAGCAAAAACTATCTAGTGAACTTCTTTCTTTTAAGGAGAATACTTCTGGACTTTTAGAGAGAGTAAAATCAATTCCAAAATTAATTGCATTTGAAGCGGTTTGTAAATCATCTTTTCTTCTTGTTCGAGAAACATATCTTAAGTTTGGAGAATCAAGTCTTCCAATTAATCCTTGAACTTCTTTTTGCATTGGTGAGCCATCATCTACCATTAATCCAATTGTTTTTGGACCTTGTCGTACAACACTTTTTAGTGCTGTTTTTAAATATTTTAATCTTTCCAGGGAATTTGCATAAACTGGAATTACAACTACAGAGTACATAAAATTTCAAACTATAAGCTACTTTTAAAGTTTTAGATTTAGAAAATTAACATTGAGCACTAGTTGCAGAACCAGAATCATCCCATCCCCACATTGGAGAGGGGCTTGTTGAAGATAATTCTGTTGAACATTCACTTGGTTCTATGTTGAATGCTGAACATATTGTTGAAAGGTAAGAAGCTGAATCTCTTCCACTACTTGCTTGAGCACCATTAATTATTAATGTTGGGCTTCCTTTAACTCCGTAAGCTTGGCTTAATTCAGAATCTTCGTTGTAGTATTTTTCTGCGTTTCCGTTGTCTATACATTCTTGCATTTTTGCTTTATCAATATTAGTTTCTTCTAAACATCTGTCTGAGTCTCCGTCTTCTAAGAAGCATTCTAAGTAAGGTAGGAATTTTTCTGATTGTTCTTCTCTGATGCAAACTTGGATTGGTGTTTCTGTTTCTTCTGGGTCGTGCATGAAATAGTGGACAAATCTTATTTTTACATTTGCCGAGTTTGCTAATGTTTTCATCATAGGAATGAATCCTTTTTCTGCTTGAGTTCCGTAAGGGCAGTGAGTCATTATAAATAATTCAGCTAAAGGTTTGTCTGATTTTACTATTTCAGTTGGTTCTTGAGTTTGAGGTGTTGTAGGTGTGTCAGAAGGGTCTTGTAAAGGATTTAGTTGTCCTACGAGATTTCCGTCTTTAGTCATATATATTGGGACTATTGCACCATTGTATAAGAAGTTTACCTCATATAGTCCACTTACTTCATTGATTGAATCGAATTCTAATCCTTCTGCGCCTGTTGATTCAAGGAATTTTAAAAGTTTTTGAGCTGCGAAATCTTCTGATACTGTTTTTCCAGTCATACCTGAATTTCCAAATGCTCCTATAATTAAAATTAAAGCTAGTACTCCTAAAACAAAAGTTGAAACAAGCCAAGGGTTTTCTCGGAATTTGTCTGTTAAAGTTTCTTTATTAGATTTAGATTTGTGTTCATTAGATTTTTCTTTATGAGGTTCAACTTTTTCAGGTTCTTTAGAAATTTCTTTTTCAGGTTCTGGGTTTTCTCTTTTTTCTTCTTCCATGTAAGGTTGTAGAAAATTAGTTTTATAAATGTTTTGGTGAAACTGGGATGGATTAAATTTATAATCTCTTTTTTCTTTGAATATTTATGGGTTATGATATTATAATTGGAAGAAATTCGTCTGATAAAAAGGCTTTTGGAAAAAAGGGGTTGGTGCTTCTTGGAAAAGGTTATGTAAAGATGGGGCAGTATACGTCGTTGTCGAATAAAATTTATATGGATGTTGCGAGGAGTCATGTTATTTTAGTTGCGGGAAAAAGGGGTTCTGGGAAGTCTTACACTCTTGGAGTTATTGCCGAGGAGCTTTCGAGTCTTCCAAAAGAAGTTAGTCAGAATATTGCGTCGTTGATTTTTGATACAATGGGAATTTATTGGACAATGAAATTTAGAAATCAAAAAGATGCGAAATTGTTGGAGGAATGGGATTTGAATGCGAAGGATTTGCCTGTGAAAGTTTTT
>CAZHMB010000061.1:0-2128 GCA_964533515.1 Candidatus Woesearchaeota archaeon
ATATTTCTCTTGCCCGACTTACAGAAAAAATGTATAAACTAGGTTTGCGCACTAAAGGCGGAAATAAGATAGGAATGAGCAGAATTCACGAAATAATCCAAGACCCATTTTACTACGGAATGATGCGTTGGAATGGGAAGATTTATCCTGGCAAGCAAGAGCCACTAATTACAGACGAACTTTTTGAACAAGTGCAAGATATCAGAACAAGAAAAGACGCTCCTAAATACAGTAAACATATCCATTTATTCAGAAGATTTTTTAAATGTGCTGGTTGTGGGAAAACAATAACTTGGGAAAAACAAAAAAAACAAATTTACGGACATTGTAATTATTATAATAAATGCGAGCAAAGAACTTGGGTTAAAGAGCCCGATGTAAATAAACAGGTTAAAAAATTATTTAAAAATTTAGAAGTTGAAAATAAGCGTTTAGCTGAATGGATTAAAAAATCTCTGAAAGAAAGCCACCTTGAAGAAATAGAGTATCGCACTAATGCTAAAAAAGGACTGGAAGACCGTTTACGAAGCGTGGAACAGCGATTAGATAGATTATATGATGATAAGCTGGATGAAAAAATCACAGTTGAGTTTTACGATAAAAAATTTGCGACCTATAGTGAAGAACAAAAAGAAATAGTAAGCGGTTTAAAAAAATTATCTAATGCAAATTTACGCTATTACGAAGTCGGTATTAATATTTATGAGCTTTCTCAAAACGCTGAAGAACTTTATGAGCGGGCTGACCAAGAAAGAAAGAAAAGATTATTAAGTTTAGTATTTGATGAATTAATTTTAGATAGAGATAAAGTAATACATAAATATTCCAAACCTTTTGAGATATTATCAGAGGCAACTCAAGCAACTAACGGTTCTAAAATAGAAGAAATTGAGAAATCTGGAATTAAAATTTTAGAACTCAAGGATTTTCGCTCAGATAAAACAAAAACAGAGGCTTTTGCCCCTGCTTGTCTTGGTTGGCTCCCAGGGTCGGATTCGAACCGACGACCAAGTGGTTACACGAAATCCTCTTGTTTCCAAAAGGCGTGGACTATATCATCATCCCGACATAACGTATGTCGGGAGCAGGGCGCTTCCCGCCACTATAAAAGTGGAAGTACTCCCTTTCGGGATAGTCTCTGAACCTGCCTCCGAAATACTTCGGAGGATTGGCTGCTGATTACCATGTCCCGAGATTTCGGGATTTAGGCTTCCAGCAGTTCACCCTGTTATTCGACCTCGATTACTCGAGGAAGCTGCGTGGTTTGTTTATGTTCACAGCCACCTACTCTACCGCTGAGCTACCTGGGAAATTTATATTTTCATCTAGCCATTTTCTTCCCTGACCAGACTTCAAAAATTTCTCTCTTTTAATCGCTTCTTCTTTACATTCACAATTCTCGGTGTAGATCATAATAAATGGTCCATTTATTCTAGTCCATTTACTACTCCCTGTATTGTGTTCATGCAATCTTTTGAGAGATTCTTTTGAAGTATAACCAATATACCTTTTCTTATTCTTAAGACTTCTTAGAATATAAACTTTAAACATCTTTTTATTTGTGCTGCTCTACTCCGCCGAAGGCGGACACAGCATTGCCACCACTGGTGGTCAGCCTTTGGCTGAAGCTATCGCGGAATATTTAATTTTTAATCATGACTAACAAAAAAATTACTAGTCAAATTTTAAAAACCATTATCGCTCTACGGATGATCAGCCCCTAGATGAAGCTATCGCGGAATGTATTTACTCTGATTTTCTAAAAAACCAAAGTAAAAATAGTATATCAAAATCTCAGGATTAGTCAATCAAACACTAACTTAAGTCTATAAAAACTAGGAACTATAGACAAAAGTTAGTGCTGGATAAATCCTAATAATCTCTAAGCTTTTTCAATCCTCCGTCTTCACGAATCTTATCCAAGGCTTTGGCTTCAATTTGTCGAATTCTTTCTCTCGTTACTCCAAATTCTTGCCCCACCTCTTCCAATGTATGAATCACTCCATCTTCCAATCCGAAACGAATTTTAAGAATTTTTTGTTCCCGCGGAGAAAGTGACTCTAGAATTTGTGCAATATGATCTTTCAGAAGTTTTCTGGACGCTGATTGATGAGGCATGATCGTTTCT
>CAZHMB010000062.1:0-2036 GCA_964533515.1 Candidatus Woesearchaeota archaeon
TACTCCTACCGCCACCTCAGTTTTTTGCTCCCCAGCTTTTTTTCCTGAATTTGATTCCATTATGCGCCAACCTCTTGAATACTTAAAATAGCGATTTTAGAAAGGCTAACTTTCTTATCTTTCATGTCAATTAAATCAATAGAATTTTCATCAGCACTAAGAACTTTACCGACGTAGTAATAATCATTTGTAAGAACTATCTTCACTCTTAATCCCACATAATTAATTAATTCCATGATTTACTTAATACAACCCCCTTTATATACTTTTAGGTTAAAGCGATATATTTTAAGATTAATCAATTTAACAGAAACACTTATAAAGAAGGTTGCTTTAGAAAATCCATGCCAACGAAAAAAATTGAGGTCGAGATGTATGATTGTCTTCGGTGTGGAAAGACTTGGACACCAAGAGGTTACGACGAAACTAAGAAATTAGCAGACTACGAAAAACCGAAAGTTTGTCCAAACTGTAATTCTCATTTATGGGACACTCCTCGAAAAAACAAAATTGATAAATCTAAAATGGCGAAGAGGGTGGATAAAAAATGACGAAAGGACGACACACAAAGGCATTTAGTATAGACGGGCAACGATGCTCAGTAGAAAAATGTAGAAAATTAGCAAAGGATATAGTAGAAGGAGAGCATCTTTGCAGGATTCACTCGCCAAAAAGAGAACACATGATTAATCTAAACAAAAAGGAGAAAAAGAAATGAAAACTAAACTAGGTGATAATTTCAAATGAATTTTTTGAATAAGGGTTGATGAAAAATAAAAAAAAGAAAGGTGATGGTAGAGGACAATGGATAGAAAACGGAATACTCAAAAAGGAACTCAGCGGATATGTTTTTGTACGTGTAGGTGCGACTTGGGAAGCCGAACACAGATTAATTGTCGAAGAAAAAATAAAAAGGAGATTAACTGAAAATGAAGTTATACATCACATCAGCCTTCAAAAGCAGGATAATAGGATTAGTAATTTAATGGTATTTGAAAATCAAAAAGCGCATCAATCATTTCACTTAAAGTTACAACAACACGGAATGACAAACCCTCTAAGAAGACAAATAATAAATCGTTGGGAGAGATTTAAATGTTAGAAGAAATAGACTCAGAGAACCCAACAGTAGAAGTAACCGCAATGATTTGTTTCTCTCATACAGAATCAAGAAAGCTAATCGGCACAGACAAGCCAAGAGGAACTTACGAAAGACAAGGATGTTTTCAATGCAATGGAGAGGCAAGGGATTGTAATTGTTATATTCCGACAGTAGTTAAATATCGAATGACTCAGAATACTAAACCATATGAAGATTCGATGCGGAGGAAAAAATGAGCTTTGAATCTAAATTCAGAAACTTCGTAGGAAGACTACAAAACGGCGACTTCACACAAATTGAATTATCTAAGATGGGCGACGAACTACTAAGACAGTACAACGAAGAAAGAAAAGAAAACATAAGCGGTTGGCACGGGAAGAGTTCTTTTGAATTAGTAAACGTAGTCGATAATATAATCGTAACCAAATTCCAAAAACCAGAACGAGGCGCAGAGCCAAAGGAAGTAAAGACCATAATAAGCGTACAAGAATTAAGAAATTTGATGGCTTCGATAAATTTCCTATGGTCGAGACGAGGAGATAAAGATTTTATTAAATCAACAGAGATAGGTCAAGTTCTATATCACACAGAGTGGGACAATATCTTCAAGAATCGAAAGGTTCACAATAAATTTACAATCATGCTTAACGTCTTAGACAAAAAAGAAATAATCGAATATACTGGTGGGAGGGTTCGAGTAAAATGAGTAGAACAATCTGTTTCATAGATAAGGATGGAATGTGCGGAACTTGTAGCGAGGAAGCTCTAGGAAAAGATACAATAGATTGTAATAACTGTCCTTTCAAAAAACAATTTGAAGGTAAGGAAAAAGATAACTTTACTTTCTGTAAATGGCTAGGCGAACTAAAAGACGAGTTAGATAGTAAAGCAGTCGTTTGTATAAAATGAATAAAAAAACACAAAAATGTAAAGG
>CAZHMB010000063.1:0-1981 GCA_964533515.1 Candidatus Woesearchaeota archaeon
CCAATGCCAGAAAAAAGAGAAGAAGATGAACTAGATTACTCCGGGCAAAAAAAAGAAGAAAATGGCTTATATGGAGATGCAAAAAAACTCGAAGGAACATATGACCCACAAACAAGGACAACAAGATTTAACAAAGACGAGGCCTCAGCATTCGATTCAGACGCCCCAAGAGAAATCAACTATACTGGAAACGGAATGGACGGAACACAAGAAAAGGGAATGAGAAATGATTACGAAATAAAAGGACCAAACACAAGAGTAAAAAGATTTGATAGAAGTTCAGCAAGCGCATTTGATAGCGACTCCCCAAGAGAATACGAAATATCAAAATAAACATTAAATTAATAAAGAAATACTAACTTAAATCTATGAGGTGAAACATGGCAAATTATAATATAAAAAATCTTTACGAAGGTGCTAGCAGCTCTTTCTATTCTGAAAATGCCAACAAAGATACCGACCAACTTTTCACAGGATATGTGATTCCAGCTGGTGAACTAGGAACAACAACTAATCCTATGGTTGCAAACCAAATTGAAGAACTTAATAAAACATTAAATCAAGGTGTAATCCCGGTAGAAATTGGAACAATAGACCCAAAAGTATTTGATGTAATTCCAAAACAACATTTCCGAGAAATGGGAAGAATGGCAAAACTAACCGGAGCAAAAATTTCTGTACACGCTCCAGTAGTTGGAGTAGAACCATCGGGATTAGACCCACAAGGAAGACAAGAATGGACCGAACAATCAAGGCGCGCAGTAGAAGAACAACTCAAAAGCGTCGTAGATAGAACTTTAAGTATAGACAAAGTAGGTGGAAACCCAATAACAATTCATGCTTCAAATATCCCTCTTGCAGAGTGGGGAAAAAGAGAAGGCAATATGATAAAAGACGAATACGGAGAACAAAATTGGGTAGACGCTCCAGGAAAAGAAAACATTGTAAAAATCAGAGACATGGTGATCAATCAAGAAACAGGGCAAATGTCTGTAGCCGAATTAAGGGACATGTATCATTCCGGCTTAATTAATCCAGATGAAAAAAATATTGCAAAAGTAACAGACACACTAAAATCTTGGATGACGCCCGAACAAAGCATAAGTTCGATGAACAGAACTCAATGGAGAAAGGCAGTCCTTGAAGCAACGCTAGGCGTAGAAAAAGCCGACGAAATACTAAGGGAATCTTTTAATAAAGAATCATCAGAAGCGGCTATAATACTAGCTCAAAGAAGTATGGGCTCAGAAGAAACCAAAAAATTTGCCAAAAATATAAGGTTGAACCCAAAAAAAGAGGAGGAAGGCCTAAGAGTTCTAGCCGCAAGAGAACAGATAAGAGATTCAAAAATAAAAATCGATAGTTTATTTGATAAAGCGTATAGATACGGGGGTGAAAAAGAAAGAAAATCTTTAGCAGAGGCAGCAAAAAACTATAGTGAAAAAATGGATAAAGTAAAAGCTCTCGATCTCCCAACTCAAAGTCAAGCCATACGTGAAATTGTTCACGAACTATCAGGAAAAACCCCTGAGCAATTTATTTCAGCAACTAATTTCGCAACAAAAAAATCAGCACAAACCTTCGCAAATGTCGCACTTCATTCATACGACGAATCAAAAAAAGGAAAAAAAGACCCAGCAGTAATATCAATAGAAAACATGTATCAAGGACTAGGTTTCTCAAGAGGTGAAGAAATGGCAACACTAATAGAAAAATCAAGAGAAAATTTTATTGAAGAATTTACAAAAAAAAATACAAAAACAAATAAAGCAAGAGGAAGCAAAGGTCAAGCAGAAAAAATTGCCAAAAAAATAATTGGAACAACTTTTGACGTTGGTCACTTAAATATGTTTAAAAAAGCTGGATTTACAGACGAAGAGCTAGTAAAAGAGGCAGAAAAATTAAAAGGATATGTTAAACATATTCACCTAACAGACAATTTTGGTTACGACGACAGTCACCTACCACCAGGAATGGGAAA
>CAZHMB010000064.1:0-1700 GCA_964533515.1 Candidatus Woesearchaeota archaeon
AGATGACAATTCAGAAAGAATCTACCCAATACGAATGAGACCAAGATTTACGTGGCACGGAGGGGAAGCTCCTATAGCCGTAAAGCGGGAAAAAAGGCTATGAGCTTCGACGAAATGCCACTGGCACGGCAAAAACTTTTGAAAGTTTCAATAAATGAGCAAAGCGAATTTAGGAAAGCTTTCACAGAGTTTGAGTTTGGGGAAGCTCCAATCGCAGTGAAAAGGGAGAAGCGATTGTGAGATTCAACGGAGTGCCACTGGCATGGCGAGGATTTTTGAAAATTCAAATAAACGAACGAAGAGCGAGTTTAAAGAAGTTTTCAAGGGTCCGAGTTGGAGAGGCTCCAGTAGCAGTAAAACGGGAGAAAAAATTATGAGAATAGAAGGAATAGAGCCAGCAGATGTATATGAAAAACTATCTCAAATTCGCAAAGTCACCCCAAAAAATCCAAATCAAAAAGAACAGGACTACCAGGAAGGACAAAGCAAACACAGAAGAGAATCAACTCCTCCACAAAAAGAAAGATACAATCCAAAAGGAACTGGAGAAAATCTAGATATAGAAGCATAATTCTTTAACAATAATCTTTAAATACCGGTATACACAAAAAAATGTATACAATGAACGACATATTTGACAACAAAATTCTCTGTAAAAAATGTGACACAGAAATGAAGAAAGTAAGAATCATAAAAAATGGCCTAGCATTAAGATTCATAGTATGCCCGAATTGCCAAGAGAAAATAATTCATCCAAAAGACGAAACTGAATACAGCAGATACATAAACTTAAAAAATAAAGAATTCAACGTAAAAATGCGAATCGTAGGAAACAGCTACACCGTATCTATCCCAAAAGAAATAGTTTCTTTCATGAACGAACAAGAAAAAACATTAGACGACATGGTAAAATTATGCTTTGAAGATATGGGAAGACTCTCTTTAAAATTCCACGTATTCAAGGACAAAATATAAAATGACAGAAGAAACAAAACTAAAAGTTGTAGAATCTCTCCAGGACGATGCATATAAAGGAATCGCAAGAATAGACGAAGATATAATGAAAGAATTAGGAATTACTCGAGGTGATATTATAACCATAAAAGGTAAAAGAGAAACCGTGGCAATCGCAGACAGAGCATATCCTGCTGACATAGGGGAAGGAACAATAAGAATTGACGGAATCTTAAGAAAAAATGCAAGAACAGGAATCGGAGAAATAATAATAATAAAAAAAACCGAAGTAACCGAAGCAAAAAAAATAATTATTGCGCCAGCTCAAAAAGGAATCGTTGTACAAGAATCAGGAGGAGTGAAAAAAGGACTTTTAGGAAGAGCTATAGTTAAAGGAGACATCGTCATGCTCGGTGGGGTTCAAAGAAGAAAAGCTCTACTTGGAAATGAAATGAGCGAAGAACTTGGAGGATTAAATGAAATGCTCGGAGGAATGATGGAAAATATGGGAATGGGAAACTTAAGCGGAGGAATAACACAAATAAAATTTATAGTAACAAACTCCACTCCAAATAAGCCAGTGGTAATAACTGAAAATACTGAAGTAACACTTTCAACGAAAGCTGTAGAAATCGAAGGAGAAAAAATTCCAGAAATAAATTATGAAGACATAGGCGGACTCGTAGATGAGATAAAAAAAATAAGAGAAATGGTAGAAATACCAATGAAACATCCAGAAATTTTTG
>CAZHMB010000065.1:0-1664 GCA_964533515.1 Candidatus Woesearchaeota archaeon
TTGGTGAAAGAAGGAGTTATTGAATATCTCGACGCTGCTGAAGAAGAAAATGCTTTGGTTGCGTTATATGAAGAAGAAGTTACTCCAAACCACACTCACCTTGAGATAGACCCTACTGATTTGTTTGGGGTTGTTACTGGTTTGGTTCCTTATGGAAATCACGATCAGAGTTCGAGATTAAATCGTGGTAGTAAAACTCAGAAACAAGCGCTTGGACTTTATGCTGCGAATTATTTATGCCGTCTTGATACAAGTGCGAGCATTTTAGAATATCCGCAAAAACCAATTGTTCGAAGTTTTGTTTATGATACTTTGAGTACTTATCCTGCTGGACAAAATTTGGTTGTTGCAATTATGACTCATGAAGGATACAACATGGAAGATGCATTGGTTTTCAATAAAGGAAGTTTGGACCGTGGCGTTGGAAGAAGTTTTTTCTTTAAACCTTATTCAGCTATTGAAATGAATTATGCAGGCGGATTAAAAGATGAAATTGTTATCCCAGATAAAGATGCAACAGGATACAGAACTGAATCAAGTTATGAATTTTTGGAAAATGATGGAATTGTTTTTCCTGAAGCAAAACTTGAAGATGGAAGAGTTTTGATTGGTAAAATGTCACCGCCAAAGTTTTTATCAGAGGCTAGAGAAATTTCTGTTCGAACTAAGAAAGAAGCAAGCGTTGCGATTAAACCTGAAGAAGAGGGTATTGTTGACGCTGTTTTTATTACAAAAGATGCTGAAGGAAATAAGATTATTCAAATAAGAACAAGGGACCAGAGAATTCCTGAGATTGGTGATAAATATGCAACAGCTCACGGGCAGAAAGGAATTGTTGGTGCAATTATTCCTGAAGTAGATATTCCTTTTACTTCAAATGGAATTAAGCCAGATGTTATTTTCAATCCACATGGTTTACCCAGCCGTATGACTGTTGGATATTTATTAGAGATTCTTGCTGGAAAAGTTGGATGTATTAAAGGAGATATTGTTGACGGAACTCCTTTTTCTGGAGAGAGTAAAAAAGCACTAGAAGATCAATTGAAAGGTTTAGGATTTAGATATGATGGTAAAGAAACTATGCACAATGGGGTTACTGGTAAGCGAATGGATTCAAAGATTTTTGTGGGTAATATGTATTATTTGAAATTGAAACGTATGGTTAAGGGATTGATTCACGGTCGTGCTTCAGGTAAGGTTGCGCTTTTGACTCGTCAACCAATTGAAGGTCGTGCTCGTGGTGGTGCTTTAAGATTAGGAGAAATGGAGCAGCAAGCTTTAGTTGCTCACGGTGCTTCGTTATTATTGAAAGAAAGATATGATTCAGACAAAGTGGTTTTACCTGTTTGTTCAAAATGCGGTGCAGTTGGAATTGATGATAATATTCGCGGCAAAGTTATTTGTCCAATTTGCAATAGCGAAGAAGTTGAACCAGTTGAAGTTTCATATGCGTTCAAATTATTGCTAGAGGAATTACAAGGATTGCACATTCACACAAATTTAGAATTAAAAAACAAATATGAATAATGACAGTAATAGGAAATAAACCAGTAAAGAAAAAGATCGGGTCGATCAAATTTAAACTAGTTAATCCCGAGCAGATTAAAAAATTGTCGTCTGCGAAAATTGTGACTCCTGAACTTTATGATATTGATGGTTATCCT
>CAZHMB010000066.1:0-1594 GCA_964533515.1 Candidatus Woesearchaeota archaeon
CAAAGAATTTTTCAGCAACAGATACGACAATTAAACTACTTAGTTTATAATTTTAAATTGGCCCTTCGGGGCCTTTTGTTTTTTTAAAGTTTTTCTAACTCTCTTATAACTTCTTTTATAAAATCTTCAGTCATTATTCCCCTTTTCTCACGATACGGACAATTATTATAAATCTTGCATTTATTTCTATGAGGATTGTTCTCAAAAATCTCTTTAACACTTTGCTCTCTTACATTTCCTATCTCTTCGTCACCCCCACAGCAAGTCATAACTTTACCAGAAATAGTAAGATATAACCCATTTGCCAATTGCGTACAAGGAACACCTCCAAAATAAGGAGAAACTCCAATAAATGAAATTCCATATTTTTTATTGATTTGATATGTTTTTATGCATAATTCTTTCAGCTTATCTTGGGGAAACAATCCCGCCTTTTCTGCCTCCTCTAACGTTCCCGTTCTACCAACGGGAATTGGCGGATCTAAATCAACAAAAACATTTCTCCAAATCTTAAAATACTCATATATTGCAAGAAGCTCCTCGAAATTTTTAGATGAAATAACATTTTCTAACCCTAATCTTGTGGGATTGCATTCTGTAAATCTTCCGTCATCAAGTAATGCCTTAAGAACCTTATCCCTTGCATTAGAGAATCCTTGCAAATTTACAATTTTATCTTCTTCATCTTTTTCTAGAGTATGTAATTTAATCATCAAAGAAACATTTCTTTCTGCAAGAAAATCTATTGCTTTTTGCAAGTCCCCTCCAAAATTTTCTTCACCCAAAGTATAGCCAGCAGTGAAAATGACCAAATGCAAATCTAATTTCGTAGTAAAATTAATAAAATCATAGAAGCCAGGATTATCAAAAGGTTCTCTAAATCCTATAATCTTTATACTCTTTAGCCCCAACGCTTTAGCTTCTATCAAAAAAGATTTTATTTCTTCAATAGTCAGGGGATTATCGCCTTCTCCTGGACGATAATAAGTTCCTGTTTTTTCTCCTACTTTGGCAAAACAATAAACGCAATTTAGCTTACACCTATTCCCTGGAAAATCCAAATCCATGGTTATCAATTTCTCTTCCCTATTTGCCTTCTCAACCTCTTCTCCAGAATATTGCCAACCCTTTATACCATTAAAATAAGATTTTCCAAATCTTGAAATAACATCTACATCCGTTTTTCCAAATCTTTCTTCCAATTCTTCTAAAAGTTTATGATCCATTTTCCCACGTCATTAATATTAAGAACATATATTTAAATTTTTTCATTTCTCCTTTCTTCTCAATCCAAATCTAATAAATATAACTCCAAGTATTGATCCAACTAAATTTGAGACCAAATCTAATGACGTATTAACATATCCACCGACCCCCGATTCTGGCATGATTATTGTTGCAATAAACTCTGCCACTTCGTTTAAGGCTCCGAAGCCCATTCCAATCATAACTAAAAGAAAATAAATAATTTTCCAATTTGTTTTTTTGTCTAGATATGGCAAGAGTAGATAGTAGCCGATGACTGTTGATATGAAAAATCCATAAATATGGACTAACTGGTCGAATTTTAGTATTGACATTTCTCCGGATTGGA
>CAZHMB010000067.1:0-1586 GCA_964533515.1 Candidatus Woesearchaeota archaeon
CGCACCATATAAATAACATCTCAAAAAATTATGTAAAGGAACTTATTTTCGTCGGTTTAGTTGGGATGAAAGATCCGCCGAGATTAGAAGTAAAAGAAGCAATACAAAAAGCAAGAGCCGCCGGGATAAGGGTGATTATGAAAACAGGAGATCATAAAGCAACAGCCTTAGCAATAGCAAAAGAAATAGGGCTTGCTGATAAAGATGAAAAAGTTTTAACAGAGGAAGACCTTCAAGGTTTAGATAAATGGCAATTCAGGAACGCCGTTCAAAAAACAAATCTCTTTGCAAGAGTTACCCCAAAAACAAAACTAAAGATAGTTCAGGCGCTCCAAGAGCAAGGAGAGATAGTTGCCATGACTGGCGACGGTGTTAATGATGCCCCGGCTTTGAAAAAAGCAGACATCGGAATCTCAATGGGAATAATCGGAACAGATGTTGCAAGAGAATCCTCAGAGGTTGTTTTAACAAATGATAATTTCGCGTCGATCGTTGACGCTGTTGAGCAAGGAAGAATAGTTTTTGAAAACATAAGAAGAACAAGTTTCTTTTTAATATCAACCAACATCGCTGAAGATGTAACAATAGTTTCAGCTCTTGCTTTGAGCTTTCCGTTACCCCTTTTACCAATTCAATTACTTTACTTAAATCTTGTAACAGATACTTTCCCAGGGATTGGTTTAGCAATGGAAGCCGGCCATCACGAAGTCCTAAATAAAAAACCAAAAGACCAAAAAGAAAACATAATCAACAAAGAACTTTTTCCGTTCCTTTTAATTGTCGTCGGTTTAATGGTCATAGGAACGCTTCCAATTTTTATTCATTTTCTACAACAAGGAATAGTCAAAGCCCAGACAGCTGCCTTCGTTTCAATGTCGCTGTTCCAGTTGTTCAACACTTTCAATATGCGTTCATTAAAAAAATCCGTTTTCGAAATTGGTTTCTTCAGCAATAAGTGGATAACCTATGGAATAGGAATTTCGTTAGTAGCAATGTTAGCGATAATTTACATTCCATGGTTCGCAGGGATCTTTGGATTCGTCGCTTTAAGTCTTAAAGAAATTTTAATTATATTTTTAATATCGTCAACAGTTTTAATCGCAGGTGAAGGATATAAATTTTTTAAGAATAAAAGGAAAGAAAAATAATCTATTCAAACAGTTAGTCTCTGAGGATTCTAGGATTGAACACGAACTAATCTTACTAATGGTTTTTTTGAATCAGCCCTAAGAAATGTGGGGCTTGTTTCAACCCTAATTAATCTATGTTTTACAGCATCAACTTGATATACTCTTTCCTTTCCTCGATCATCTGTTATAGAATACTCGTCTTCTTTTCGTGGAAGATCACCTTCTACATCAAAAATATTTCCAAAGCTTACACACCCTCCTTCTACATTTTTAATAGCAAGGTCATACATTGTTTTCATAAAAATTTAACAACCCTCGACTTTTTAAGTATTTATATTCAAAAAAATATATTTCAAAATAACTAAACAAGAGCAAGAGTTTCCATGGCAAAGTTTAATCTTACAAATACAAACAAAATAAATGAGGCTTTTAGTAGTTGTCTGCTGAATCTGTCGA
>CAZHMB010000068.1:0-1580 GCA_964533515.1 Candidatus Woesearchaeota archaeon
CCTGGTCATAGCAATCAGAATCAATTCTTAACCAATAATCAGAATGAGTATCACCAGCAACATTTAATTTTAAACAACTTCCCCCACTTGTTGCAAAAGATAATGATCTATCTTCAGCAATATTTACTACATAAGGAGTGCCAGAATAAGTTACAGTACAAGAATCTGGATTTTCAGTTGTATCAATTTGCAAATACCAATTCAAATCTGTTGGAGTCATATTTTGGGAAAACAACCAATCTTCTGCCTTAGTTGTATCAACGCCTCTTTCATTTAATGCCAACACGGCCAATGCAGTTGTTTTAATCGAACACGCAGAACCAGAAGGCCAACATTCATCTTCATCGTTTCGTGAATCAGCTTCAACTGCTTCTTTACATTCACTATCAATAAGCAAAGAAAAAATTCTTTCATGTGGCGACAAAGAATTACAACCTGTTGAATTTATCTTCCCAAGCAAACATTCGTACGCGGCATCAACTTGCTCTTGCTCTTCAGCGATAACATAAGAAATACTTGCGAACATTAATAAAAACATTACAATGAATAACCCACTCTTTTTCATATTCTATTTAGTAAAAAAGTGTTTATAAATATTATTGTTTGACTTCTTCAACTTTGCCCACAGTAGAAATTTCGCTTGTACCCTTCTCTTGCCCTTGAGAGTACAGTGTATTAGAAATTTCTCGGGGTACACTCTTGAGTGTCTTCCCAACCTCTTCCTTAGAAACTTTCTTCTTCACTACCTTCTTCTTACTTTCTTTCTTCTCAGCTTTTTTCGCTTCTTTCTTTTCAATCTTCTTTTTCTCAGCCTCATTTCTATTTCCAATAAAAGTTTTCCTCACAGTATAATTAACAGGATTCTTTATTCTCTTACAAAAATCATCTGCAATACAAACTCCAATACCTTCATAAAATTCTTTGCAGTTCGAAGGCATAATCTGTTTCCGTCGATAACTCCAACTCAACTGCGATTTAATATAACCTTCCTTCAAAGCAACTTTATTTTTTTTATTCCAATCATAAATCCTCTTTTCAATTTCATCCTTATCCATTCCCAACGACCGGAAAAAATTCAACAAAACAAAAACACCTCTCTTTCGCCCATCGTCAATTCCCTTAAGAATCTTCTGAACACACGGCGGAAAATTCTTCTCAGACAAATTCTCCAACTTAATCGGCTTAAATTCCCTAACCTCTTTCTCTTCTTCCCCATTATTTTCTTTCCACCAATCCAAAGCCTGCATCAAAAGCTCCGACGCCTCACCTTCCTTAACATCTGGCATAAACTCTCTAACTTTAACTTTCAAAGGATCAGCATCCCGAAGTTCAAACTCAAAAACTTTATCAGCGTCGATAACTGCCGAAGCCAAAGAAGTTTTTTCATGCAAACTATATGGCATCCTAAACAAATGCCTAGGCGAAACCAAAACCAAATCTGGAATAACTTCCTTCGACGCCTCATAATCTTTAATATATTTATTCATAGTCGAAAGTTTTGTTATCTCCTTAACTAACTGCGGATTAACTTTCTCACTAATATATTTCAAAACAATCCTTGGCCACTCTGGAAACATATC
>CAZHMB010000069.1:0-1578 GCA_964533515.1 Candidatus Woesearchaeota archaeon
CAGCCAGGTAGCGCATCGCTCTGATAAGGCGGGGGTCCTGGGTTCAAATCCCAGCAGGCTCATTTGAACAACAGACCCGGTGTTCGATATCCCAGTAGGTTTTTTGAATGTATGGATTCTTTTGGGCTCTGTCCTAAGTTCTAAATTTATAACCGAAAATTAGTTGAATATAAATGTATTGAAGTTAGTATGTCTCAAAACATCCTATTAAATCAATACAATAATCCTTTAGAAAGAGAGTTTATTAAACTTTTTCATTTATCAAATCTTCCAAATCATTCCAACAAAACAGGAAATAAAGAGTTTACAAATTATCAAAGAATTTCTGTAATTATTCTTTTTAGAAGAAGCAAAAAGGCTCTTCGGGATTTTGTTAAAGAATTACAAGAATCTAAATGGATTTCTTGGCTTCAATTAATAAGAATTCCCTCTAAAAGTACTCTGCATTATTGGATAAAACAATTTGAAATGAAAACAGTTAAACAATTGTTTAACATTATTAAACCAAAAAAATCAAAACTTACTGCAATTGATGGAACAGGTTTTGACTCATTTCATAGAAGCAGACATTATGAAAAAAGAGTTGGCTTTACTCAAATGCCTTATTCTAAAGTTGACCTATTTGTCGACGTAAAATCAAAAGAAATTATTGATTTTAGTTTGGTAACACATCATCAACATGACATTGTTGCAGCTAAACAATTTGTTAAAAGAAATTCATTGAGAAATATCACTGTCTTATGCGATGGTGGTTATGACAGTGAGGGGCTTCACAGACAAATCTACGCAAAGGGAGGCAAACTTTATGCACCAGTGAGAAAAATGAACAAAAATAGTAATAAAAAATTTCCAACAGGATGGTTTAGGAAGCAATGTCTGGAATTGCCAAGTTTTATGGGGCAAAGAAGTATAATAGAATGTATTAATGCAGTTATTAAAAGAAGATTTCTTAATTCTTTGAGAAGCAAAAAGAGCTATATGAAGAAAAGAGAGTTTGCATGGTCGATGATAGTGTATAATTTAACAAAGAAATTGGAGAATGAAGAAAATTGTTTGGATGTTGAACAAAAAGAGGTTCAATCTTTTTTTATTCTAATTCTAACTTTCTATTGACTTAGGACAGAGCCGGTATGCTGTGAAGGTGATAAACTTGAAGATTATTTGAATTTATATTAAAATATAAGAATTGAGAATTAGAAAGTATATAAGAGTTGGAAAATATATAAGAATTGAAAAGTTGTGAGTTATGAGATATGAAAATTATGCTATTTCGCCGAATCCTATTAGTCTCCAGTGTCCGTTGAAGTTTCTTGCTATTCCAATTGAGTTTTTCTTTAGTGGGACAATTGGGATTTTTAATTTTAGGTTTGCTTGGTTTTTGTCTGTTTTTATTATTTGTCCGACGGTTATTGATGTGTTGATACTTAGCATTAATAGTTCGTTTTGTCTGAGGTTTTGAATTTTTTCGTGGCTGTCGGCTCCGATTATTTCTGGGAAGAGTTCGTAGTTTATTGTGATTGTGTCTGTTATTTCTGAGAGTTTATTTTCGAGTGATGCTAGTCCTCCGGAGAGTGAGTC
>CAZHMB010000070.1:0-1542 GCA_964533515.1 Candidatus Woesearchaeota archaeon
CTTGGCTTTAACAAAAACTCTTCTTTTTTATTTGAAGCTAGTCTTTTGTATTTTGCAATTTTGTAATCTTTAGATAAAAGATATCTCACTTCATCTTTATTCAAACCTCTTTTTCTAAAAAACCTTTGATGTTCATCAACATTAATTTTGACATTTTTATTTTTAGTCTTTGGCTTAGAGTTTTCATTTTGAATAATCAACTCATCAGCATTTGTCGTAATCAATTTATGTTCTTCAGGAGAAGCAATTACTTTAAGTTCTGAGTGATCATCCTCCATAATAAGCAAACCCTCACCAACCGAAGCAGTTAGTAAGTGTTGTCTTTCAGCACCACTCAAATGAAATGTTTTACAAATACTATCAATCACAGCAGGCTTTTGTCTCATCAAAAAAGTATAAGCAGAATTTGCTAAAACAGATTTTCCAGCTTTTGAATCTAACAGCCCTTCAACTTCTTGATTAATCAATAACAAGCCTAAATTAAATTTTCTACAAGTTTTAACAATCTCAAAAATATAGCCTGCTTCTTCTGTTCTAGAAAGCAAAGACCAAGATTCATCAATAAGCAAAATCTTTCTTTCAAGATCAGATTTCATTTTCATGTAGATATAATCTAAAACTAAGAACATCACGGCAGGCTTAACCTGTGAGGGCATATTTCCAATATCAAAACAGACAAATCTGTTATTGAAATCTATATTTGTGTGTTGATTAAAAAAACTGAAAACCCCTGTGACATACATCCCCAATCTATTAATCAAACTCCTCAAAGTAGTCTTTTCCAAATGAGTTGCCTTTTTCTCCATACTTTCTAGCACTTTCAAAAGATCGCCCAAAATTGGGGGCTCATTGCCCCAAGAATCAGGGTTTTTATCTATACCTTTAAGCTCATAGGTCTTAGTCAAAGCCCGATCAATAAAAGCTTTTTGAATTTCTGATAAATCACCGAGCATAACTTTCATTAAATCCATCAAGGTCAATCTTTTCTCTGCATATTCATGTCCCATCAAATCTAAAGGATTAATTATTGTGTTCGAAGTTCTTGAAAGATTAATTCTCTGCCCATCAAAATGATTAACTAAATTCTTATATTCTCCTTGCGGATCAATAACCATAACCTTAGTTCCATTAAGCAAATATCTTGTAATCAGCAATTTACAAAAATAAGACTTTCCTCCTCCAGATTGAGCCAGGACAAGACCATTTGGATTTGGCAATGAAAAAATATCTTTGATTATTGGGATATTATTTCTGTTTAACCCTAGCCAAATTCCTTCATTATCTGTTTGGAGAAACTGGCTGGTAAATGGAAAAAATGCTGAAAGAGCCTTTGTAGTGATATTTCTTGTTATATCCAACTCATCAATACCCAAAGGAATTGTAGACTTAAATCCCTGTAACATTCTAAGATTAGCAACCCTCGGGAGAATCATAATACTATTAAGTTCAGATTCAATTTTTTTCGTCAATAAATCTAATTCTTCCAAAGAATCTGCTTTACAAGTTATATACAAACTAATATTAAACAATCTTTCTTTTCCT